>JAGQOS010000090.1 GCA_020427265.1 Planctomycetales bacterium | reverse complement strand
GATGTCGCGCGGTCGATCTTTTTCATAGCCGTTGGTATCGGCGTAGCGCGCCAGGTCGAGCCACTTGCGCGCCCAGCGTTCGCCATAATGCGGCGAGGCGAGCAACTCGTCGACCAACGCGCCGTAGGCCTGCTCGTTGATCGCGGCGTCGCTGGCATTGGGCTTTAGTCGTGCGGCCCAGCGATCGGCCTCTTCGACCGTGGGTGGCAGACCGATCAGATCGAGATAGAGCCGCCGAATAAGCGTGTAGACATCGGCCTCGGGCGAAGGCGCTAACCCTGCGGCTTCGAGCCGCGCGAGAATATAATAGTCGATCGGGTTGCGCGGCCAGGCTTCTTGTTTCACGGACGGCGCCGCCGGGCGTTGCGGCGCGACATAGGCCCAGTGCTGCTCGTACTTCGCACCTTGATCGATCCAGCGCCGCAAAATGGCAATCTCTTCGGTCGAGAGGGTCTTGTTTGAGTCGAGCGGCGGCATGCGCTCGTCGGGGTCACCGCTTTCCATACGAATGATCGATTCGCTCTCGTTGGCGTCGCCCGGTTTGAATGCCTGGTATCCACCTAAATCGGCGACGGCCGCCTCGCGCAGATCGAGCCGCAGATCGGCCTCGCGCGCGTGCTCGTCGGGACCATGGCAGGCGAAGCACTTGGCGGCCAGAATCGGCCGCACGTCTCGGGCATACGAAACCGTCTCATCGCCGCGCGCTGCCAAGGGAAGTGCCGAGATGACAAGAAGTAAACCGATGCGGCGAATCATGACAGCCTCGAAGTTAGCGATCTTCGCGCGATTCGCAGGCAGGAAACGCGAATCGTTCTCATGCCGCCATTCGCCTGGTGCGCGAATGCGGAAAACGGGTAAGTCTACCAAGCCTTCACTTTACCACGACGAATCGAGCCCCGCAATTTTGCGTCATTCGTCTTTGTCTTTGCCGGGCCAGGCGTTCCGACAGAGCCGCGAAAACGCCGATGAATTCTCGGCTAGGAGGCGGACGACACATCGAAATTCGCTTGATCCGTGCCTTCGGCAGGCACGTCGAACCGGAGCGAGCCGTCGCGAAATTTTTCCGGAACGACATCGCGCACGCCTTCACCCGAATCGCTCTGTGTTGACGAGGATTCAACGCGCGAAATCGTCACGGCGTGTGGCCCGACCACCGCGCCGGCTGCGCCGCCGAGGACCGTTTCGAGCTGGTAGCGGCCCTGCTCATCGGTCTTGCCGAACGATCCCGACCCGGCGTCGCCGCGCTGCATGCCTTCGCCAATCGGCTGGAATGTGACCGTGGCGCCGGCGAGCGGCTGACCATCGAGCATGATCTGGCCGGCGACAGGAGCAAGCGGATGCGACGACCCGCCGCAGCCAACGATCGCAGCCGCAATTACGAGCCACGCGCTTCGTCCTGGCTTCTCAAGTTTCACAGTAACAATGCCTCGATACGCATGAACATTTTACGGCGACGAAATGATTTCACGACCATCGATCGTGGCCATGGCAGCCAGCAATTCCATATCGACCGTGTCGCTAATGAAACGGACCGAGGCATCGCAAAACGCGAAGTGCAACCCACCGGGATGAAAGCTTCCCCAGCCGCGTTTGCAGGCATTCTCGCCGCCCGGCCCGCCAATCTGCGCGCACCGATCGTAATCGCCCAAGAGCGTGCGGGCCTGCGGCGTGATGTCGGAGGAATTATACGACGTGTACGAATAGGCCCAGAACGTGCGCCGGTTCGGATGCGTGCGCGTGCCCATTTCGCCAATCAGCAGCGTGTTCGAAGTGCCGTCGCGAATCGAGCTGAACGACTCGGGCCGCTCGATGCCGCCGTAGCCGATCACGTGCAACGCCCCGCGCCAGTTCCAATGCTTGGCGATGTTGCTTTCGCCGCTATCCCACCAGCCGCTGCCGTCGCTACGACCGCCCACACAGCGATACGAAGAACGCCGCCACTTCAGGTTGTCGCCCCAGCCGCCGCCGGGACCGCTTTCGGGAATGTCGAGCATGTCGGTATCGGGTTCCGAAGTGCAGACATACGTAGGCACGGCGTGCTGGCCAACGCCGTTGTTGCTGTTCGGCGGCACGTTGGCTGCCGGCGCCCAATTGGGCGACACATCCTCGTTCACTTTCTCCATGTCGTACATGTCGTAGAGCCCTTGCTGCTCGACATAAGGCAGAATCATGATGGCCCAATTCGCGCCGCTCTTGGTATTGCAGCACGGCCCTTGTGTGATCTTGCCCGGTGGAAACGACTTGACGGCCGTATGGTAGTTGTGCAGCGCGAGCGCCACCTGCTTCAGGTTGTTGCTGCACTGCGTCCGCCGCGCCGCTTCGCGAGCGCTCTGTACGGCCGGCAGCAGCAAGGCGACGAGAATGCCGATGATGGCGATCACAACAAGCAATTCGACGAGGGTAAACCCTCGCCCGTTTTTTGATTGACGGCAAAATTTCTTCATGATGAGAACCATCCAAGAAGGGAAGCCGTTATGATATGCTTTTGTCCAACGTTTGTGAAGCCAGTCGACCGAGTGAGGCCCGCCCCATGTTCGATTCCGCCCGCCTGAGAATTCAACAACAGCTCGACGAAATTCGCGAGAGCGGCCTGTATAAGCGCGAGCGGACGATCACCTCGCCGCAGCGCGGGCATATCGACGTCGTCGATCAACCCAGTGTCCTGAACATGTGCGCGAACAACTACCTAGGGCTGGCCGACAACGCGGACGTGATCGCCGCGGCCCATGCGGCGCTCGACCGCTACGGCTTTGGACTCTCGTCTGTCCGCTTCATCTGCGGCACGCAGTCGATCCATCGCGAGATGGAATCGAAGCTGAGCGAATTCCTCGGCACGGAAGAGACGATCCTTTACTCGTCCTGTTTCGACGCCAACGGCGGCCTCTTCGAGACGATACTCTCCGACGAAGACGCCGTCATCAGCGACGCCCTGAACCACGCCAGCATCATCGACGGCATCCGGCTCTGCAAAGCCAAGCGGCTGCGCTACGCGAACAACGACATGGCCGATCTGGAAGCCAAGCTCCGAGAAGCCGCGGACGCGCGGACCCGACTGATCGCCACCGATGGCGTTTTCTCGATGGACGGCACGATCGCCAATTTGCCGGCCATCTGCGATCTGGCCGAAAAGTACGATGCCATGGTGATGGTCGACGACTCGCACGCCGTCGGCTTCATGGGCCCACGCGGACGCGGCACGCATGAGCATTGCGGTGTCGTGGATCGCATCGACATCCTGACCGGAACGCTGGGCAAGGCGCTCGGCGGCGCGAGCGGCGGTTACACGAGCGGCCGCCGCGAGATCATCGACCTGTTGCGGCAGCGCTCGCGGCCCTATTTGTTTTCGAACACGGTCGCCCCGGCCGTGCTCGGCGGTTCGATGAAAGCGATCGAATTGCTCTCGGCCTCGACCGAATTGCGCGACCGATTGGAAGCAAATACGCAATTCTTCCGCACAGCGATCGCCGCCGCTGGCTTCGACATTGTGCCGGGCGAGCACCCGATCGTGCCGATCATGCTCGGCGACGCGTCGCTCGCCGCGCGGATGGCCGACCGCCTGCTGGAGCTCGGCATCTACGTCATCGGCTTCTCCTACCCGGTCGTCCCGCTGGGCCAGGCGCGCATCCGCGTGCAGATTTCCGCCGTGCATACCCGCGAGGATTTGGAGATGGCCGTGGAGAAGTTCTCGCAGGTGCGAGGGGAGATGTAGATACGAATAGGAATCAATTAAGGGTTTCGCTTTCGTCGGAATTGATCTGACTTTCGATAGTATCCTTTCACGTCACTTCCGCAACTCCATTCCCATTCAGGGTTATTTCGTAAGAAACGAAGAATTCCTTCCATTGTAACTTCGCACTCGTAGATCGTAAGAACGTCAATCGACGACGACCTCGATAATTTCGCGATTCCGTCGTCGCCGATCGGACAGTTTGAAAGCTGAATTTCTTCAACTGCCGCAAGCTGCGCCACAACGGCTCCAGCCTGATCTGAAACCGGCGCGTGGTACAAATACAAGACTTTGAGGTTCGGGATCAGGGCTAACTTCGTCAAATCGTCGTCGGTTATGCACCGGCCGCCAAGGCTTAAATTCGTAAGGCGCGTCAAGTTTTTGCAGTGCGCCATCCCGGATGGCGTAACGTAAAGACCTGCGTAGAGGTGTAGTTCTTCAATCTGATTCCTTTCACTAAGATATTTGATTCCGTCGTCGGCATATCGATTGCCGGCGACGGAGATCGACTCAAGAAATGGAAAATGCCGCAGCAGCCGCACGTCCTCGTCCTTTCTTGGAATGACATAAACTTTCACAATTCGAGGAAGTACGTTGATTCCCAGTGAACGGCAGATGAAGCTCGGCAACCACATGCCGTTGATTTTATCGTCGTAGTAGACCGTGCCCCGCGATCCCCGGCGTTCGAGGGAGGAGCGTGTTCCGCGGCATGACCTCCAACCCAGCTCGAGCTCTTCGATCGCGGCGTTGCGCATTCGAAGCCGATGGATTTCACGGCCGACCAACCCAAATGCAATCGCCGTCACGCTGACAAGAACGAGCAGCGTCCGCAGCCGAAAACGTCGCGGCAGCAGATTTATTAGCCGCGAGCCCGCTCGCTGCCAAAGAGGACGACGAGAGATGACTCGCTTCGACGGAGTCGCGGTTGTCGAAGTGGGATGGTCACTCATGCCGGCCATTGTACCGCCAGCGAATCATTCTGCCCAAAATCATTTTGCCGCAAACGGCGCGAAGGAGACGGATGGCAGAGTGATTGAGGGCAAGATGATAAGAGACAGCGCACGTGAGACATTTGCCTAAACTGCCCGACGCTTTCTCAGCTTGCGCACCAAAACGATTAGTCCCGCAACGACGACGCACACTCCCGCAACAACAACCAGCGTCAACACGATCAGCCCTCTTACGAGCCGCTCGTCCGGCGTGAGCGGATCGGCCACATCCATGCCGGTCAATTCCGGGTCCGACGCGTAGAGCTTGTCGAATTCCGTTTCGGGATTCTGACCCGCAGCGATCCAGCCCAACTCGCGCTGGCGCAGATCGGCGTACCAACGGTCGGCCTCTTGCAGCTCGCGGCGAAAGTCGGCCTCGACCGCTGCAAGCGAAATTTGATCGCTTTCGCCGGGTGGCGTCTGCATCATCAAGGCCTCCGCGGCCAGGCCGCGGTAAAGCGTTTGCGCCGCCTCGTCTTCCACTTCGTAGGAAGCCTTCAAATAGGCGCGGGCCGCGAGCAGCTTGGCGTCGCCGTCGTAACCGTAGCTGTGCGCGAGCACCGAACCGAGCGATTCGAGCAGAACGGGCGAATCGTAGTTACCGAAGCGCATCATGCCGAGCAAGCCTTTGGCCGCTTTCTGAAATTCCTCAGCTCGATCCGCATCCTCGCCCAAGCGCGAGAGAATTTAAGAAAATCGGCAAACGTTTCCGACGAAGAGACTTCGTGGGCCGAAGGGCTGTCACTGCGCGGCGAGCCGTAGTCGTGGACGTTGGCCAGCGGCAATTGCAGTGAATCGCCTTCGCGGCGCGAAAGCAAGTATTCGACGAGCAGCAACTGGTAGCGCTCGCGGCCAAAGTGCGCGTCGGGATTGATATCGAGCGCCCGTTCGATGTGCGGAATGCCTTGTTCGAATCGACCGGCATGAAAATGAAATGTGCCCATGTTCGCTTCGGTTTCGTAGCGGCCCGGTTCGAGCGATTCGACGCGTTGGGCCGTTTCGATCGCCTTGTCGTGCTCGCCGAGCTTGTCGTAGGCGACGGCCAGATCGTCGAGCAGCTCAACATTGTCCGCCTCACCTTCGAGCCGCTCGAGCCGGTTTTGCACGCGCCATTGGTAGAACTTTGGTGAGTGCCGCAGAAACTTGCCGGTGATCAATTCCAGGGCGCTGGGGAACTGGCTGCGCTCCATGCGAATTGTATCGTGATCCCAGAGACAGGCGACGGACGCCGACGAGAGCAGGCACGCAGCAACCAACACAGTCGCGAAAGTGCGACCGGGAGTTTCTAGCCACGATCGCCTCGATGCACGCCGCGCAGATTGATTCACGCCAAGTTCTCCCGCATGGGCCACACGCTTACCATTCACCCTGGTTGCCGAACTTCTGTTTCGCGGCGTCGCCGAAGGCTTTGCCGGCCGCGTCCATATCGGCCAGGATTTGTTCGACCGGTTTGCCGGCCGCGCCGCGGGCCGCGGGAATGACCGTTTGGCATTCGTTCGAGTCCATGAAGCGGGCCGCGTCCAACAGCAGCGGCTCTTCCTCTTCGGTTACGGCGAGAAAACCGTGCTTGTCGGCGTGTATCAATTGGCCGGGCCGAATGCGGCGGCCGAAGACTTCGACCTCGCAATTCCAGCGCACCGGCCAGGCGTTGGCATGGCCCACACACAGGCGTTGGGCGAGGGCCTTGAAACCGGCGTTGGTCATTTCATCGAGATCGCGGATGGCGCCGTCGGTAATCGTGCCCACGCAGCCGAGTGCGCGATGCGTATTGCTGTTCACTTCGCCCCACATCGAACCGAGTACGGCCGGCTTGTCGAGATCCTGCACGACGATGATCTTGGGGCCGGGTTGTGAAGCGATATATCGCCGATACTCGCTGTTGGCATTCGGGTTGGCCGTTTTGTGTTTGGCCTGACTCGGTTCGATCACGAGAGTTACGGCGTAGCCGACCATTGGCCCCATTTGCGGCATGAAGTCGCGGGTTTCTTCCGGGTTGAACGCATCGTGGGCGTTGTCTCGCTTCGTAATCTGCTCCCAGCCGTTGTAGATGGTCGGCGTATTCCACCGTTTCAGTTCCAATAGCTCGGCGTGGAAAAGTCGTGGCATGAATCGATCCGGGGAAGTTGACATTTCAGCAGTTTCGAGACGACGCCGTTGTGGTCGCCTTAACGCGGACAGCGGGTGCCGATAGACGTCGTCGGTGGGACAAGCTAAAAGGATAGCGAGAAACGCCAGCCAATTCTATCAGGCAATTTCGCGACCCGGCATGCGTACCGATCGATTCCGCGCTCAACGGGCGGCGGCCACGCGTTCTTCGTGGCGCAGAGCCTGCATTAGTGTGTGAGCCGCCGAATTGACAAATCGGTGCTGATTGCCGTTGCTCAGTTCGATGTCGACCGAATCGATATCGGCCACAGCCGCACACACTTGTTCGAGGTTGACAAATGTTTCACCTTGTTCGGTTTCCAAACAGACGAATCTCGACATGGCATTGCTCCTGGCAAGAAAGAAAAGCCCCGCATCGGGTATTATAGCGAAATGGTGAAACGCGTATAAATGGAATTGCTACGGGCCGAAACGAACCGCTTCCGAGACACATCACCCGCATGGCCAACGAGCCTTCCACACGTGATTCAACGCCGCTGGCGAGCCGCCGCGAGGCGTTGATTGCGCTGCTAGCGATTGGCGGCATCGCGACGCATTTGGGGCTACGATTCCTGTTCGACGCGAGTGAGCGGACGCAAGGCATCCCGCTCTTTGCTGTGCTGGCTCTGGGCGGCGCGCCGTTGGTCTGGGAACTTTCGCTCAAAGCGTGGCGACGCGAATTTGGCTCCGATCTGCTGGCCGGCATTTCGATCGTGACGGCCGTGTTGCTCGGCGAGTATTTAGCCGGGGCCTTGGTCGTGCTGATGCTCTCGGGCGGAGAAGCCATCGAGGCGTACGCCGTTCGCAGCGCGTCTTCGGTGCTCGAGGCGCTCGCCAATCGCATGCCGTCGATTGCGCATCGCAGGCAGGGCGGCCAGGTGGCCGATGCCGAATTGAGCGATATCGCCATCGGCGACGAGTTGGTCGTCTTTCCGCATGAAGTCTGCCCAATCGACGGCACGGTCATCGCGGGGCATGGCGTGATGGACGAATCGTATTTGACCGGCGAGCCGTACCAAATGTCGAAGACACCTGGCTCCCAAGTTCTTTCCGGCGCGATCAACGGCGAAACGGCGCTCACGATTCGCGCCGACCGTTTGGCCATCGATTCGCGCTACGCCAAGATCATGGAAGTGATGCGCGAATCGCAACAGCATCGCCCCGCGCTGCGCCGGCTAGGCGACCAACTCGGCGCGTTTTACACGCCGGTCGCCGTGGCCCTGGCCCTGGTGGCTTGGATCGCCAGCGGCGAAGCGGTGCGGTTTCTGGCCGTGCTCGTGGTCGCCACGCCGTGTCCGTTGTTGATCGCGATTCCCGTAGCCATCATCGGCTCGATTTCACTCTCGGCACGGCGCGGCATCATCATCAAGGACCCGGCCGTGCTCGAAACCATGGACACGTGCCGCACGATCATTTTCGACAAGACCGGCACGCTGACCTACGGCAAACCGCAACTGACCGACCAATTGGTCACCGCCAATCACGACCCGCAGGAAGTGCTCACACTTGTGGCGAGCGTGGAGCGGTACAGCAAACATCCGCTGGCCGTGGCGATTACGGAGGCGGCGAGCAACGACGCCCTCGCGCTGCCCGAAGCCATTTCGATCAGCGAGCGGCCCGGCGAAGGACTAAGCGGGCAGGTCGATGGCCGTCGTGTGCGTGTCGTGGGGCGCAAACAACTGGCTTCGCTCGACGTCCAGGCGCATGCCGATCTGCCGCCGCTCGCAGGAGGGTTGGAGTGCGTGGTCCTGATCGACGATCGCTATGCGGGCGTGTATCGTTTTCGCGACGAACCGCGCAAGGAAGGTGTGTCGTTCGTCCGCCATCTGGCGCCCAAGCATGGCATGAGTCGCGTGCTGCTCGTTTCCGGCGATCGCGAAACCGAAGTGCAGTACCTGGCCGAGCGGGTAGGCATCGACAACGTGCATGCGAGTCAGAGCCCCGAGCAGAAGCTAGCGATCGTGCGCGACGAAACGGCGCGGACCAATACGATCTTCGTAGGCGACGGAATCAACGACGCGCCGGCACTGATGGCCGCGACGGTCGGCATCGCCTTCGGCCAAAACAGCGACGTAACCACCGAAGCGGCCGGCGCCGTGATTATGGACAGTTCGCTCAAACGGGTCGACGAATTTCTGCACATCAGCCGCCGCATGCGGCGCATCGCGCTCGAAAGTGCCGTGGGCGGCATGGCGTTGAGCATTGTGGGTATGCTTTTCGCTGCGGCGGGCTATCTGCCGCCGGTCGCCGGGGCGATCATGCAGGAAGTGATCGACGTGGTCGCCGTGGTCAACGCGCTGCGCGGCGCCGCCCGCAGGAAATCGCTAACCGATTTCTGAGCGACGATATCGCCGCGGCGCGAAAACTACAAAAGCGCGTTCGCGACGTGTATACTGGCATCGCCAACGCCCCCGAGGCGTTCGTCGCCCATCCCAATCAGCAAGGAAAAAGCGCATGCGCCCAGGCAACCTGTTTCTCGTGATCGCAGTCCTAAGTTCCGTGTTATGGTCGGGCATCGCCGCATGTGCGGAAAGACAACGCGTTGCTTGCCTGGGCGATAGTATCACGGCCGGTGCGCGAGTCGAACCGGCACTGGCCTACCCGGCCCAATTGCAGGAATTGCTCGGCCAAGAGTTCGAAGTGCGCAACTTCGGCATAGGTGGCGCGACGCTCATCAAGCGGGGAAGGCCCAATGTCTGGTCGCAGCTTGCCGCGGTCAAACAGTTTGCCCCGCACCAGATCATTATTTCACTCGGCACAAACGATACGGTAAGTGGGAATCGCAAGAACTGGGAGAAGATCGATCACTTCCGCCCCGAATATCAGGACCTAATCGACTCGCTCGCGCAACTGCCGACCAATCCGAAGATTGTACTTTGCACGCCTACGGCCATGGTGCTGGAAACGCCCGGGCTGACTCCACAACGGCGCGCCGATTTGCAGGAGCGCCAACCACGTTTGCAACAGCTTTGCAACTGGGTGCGCGAATTGGCCCAAGCTAATGCTGAGAAAAATGTATCGCTGTTGGAACTCAATCCGGTACTCGCGCAACATCCGGAGTGGCTTACCGAGAAGGACGGCGTGCATCCCAATGCCGAAGGCTACTTGGCCGTGGCGCGCGCCGTCGCCGGGCATCTACGCACGACAGCCAGGCCGGCAACCTCCTCTTCGCCACCGACACGACAGCGCCCGAACATAGTTTTCTTCCTGGTCGATGACATGGGTTGGCAAGACACGTCTGTGCCGTTTCATACGGAGCGAACGCCTTTGAATGATCGCTACCGCACACCCAACATGGAGCGACTGGCGCGCGAGGGAATGAAGTTCACCCAGGCCTACGCCTGCGCGCTCTGCTCGCCCACGCGCGTGAGCCTGATGACGGGCATGAATGCGGCGCGCCACGGTGTAACCAACTGGACTTTGCGCAAGAATCAGCAAACCGACCGAGGCCACGCTAAAGTGATCGCGGGGCATTGGAATGTGAACGGGCTAAGCCCGGCCAACGGGATCGAACGCTCGGTACATGCCGTTACCCTGCCGTCGTTGCTGCGCCAGGCCGGTTATCGAACGATCCATGTCGGCAAAGCGCACTTCGGCGCTCAGGGCACGCCGGGCGAAGACCCGAAAAATCTTGGCTTCGGCGTGAACATCGCTGGACACGCCGCCGGCGGACCGGGCAGCTATTACGGCAAGAACAATTTCAGCGCGGCGTTTCGCCGGGGCGATCGTATCTGGGACGTGCCGGGCTTGGACAAGTATCACGGCCAAGATGTTTACCTGAACGACGTGCTCACGACCGAAGCCAACGCGCAGATCGACGCGGCTGTGGCCGACGGCCAGCCATTCTATCTCTACATGGCCCATTATGCCGTGCACGCGCCGTTCGAAGCCAACTTGAAGCTGATCAAGAAATATCAAGAGCAAGGCTTGCGCGGGCATGCAGCCGTATACGCATCGATGATCGAGAGTATGGACGAGTCACTCGGGGCAATTCTCGATCGCCTGAAGCAGCACGGCATTGAAAACGACACAATCGTCGTCTTCATGAGCGACAACGGGTCGCCGCGCAACAATCCTCGCAACCTGCCGCTGCGCGGCTTTAAAATCACACCGTATGAAGGCGGTACGCGCGTGCCGCTGATCGTGCGATGGCCGGGCCGCGTCGAGCGCGGTTCGCGATGTGACCAATACCTGATCATCGAAGATGTCTTCCCCACGTTTCTCGAAATGGCCGGAGTCGATGGTTATCAGCAGATCGGCGGAAAGATCGACGGCGTCAGCTTCCTGCCACTCTTGAAACAGTCTGGCGAGTATCCGCGCGAGCGGCCCATTTTTTGGCACTTCCCCAATACCTACGATCAGCCGCCCTATAGCAGCGTGCGGCAGGGCGACTGGAAATTGATCTATCAACATGCGGAGCAACGGCTGGAACTCTACAATCTGGCCGACGACATCGGCGAAACGAACAATTTGGCCGACGTTCATCCCGAAATCCGCCAAAGGCTCGCCAAGCTGTTGGCCGACTTCCTGCGCGAATCCGGCGCGGTAATGACAACCAGCAAAGCGACAGGCAAACCCGTGCCGCTGCCGGCAAGCTGAAACGGTCTCGGCAAAGGACACCGACTGTCCGCATTTTTGCCGAGAATTCGGGGCGATTCTTCATTACTCGCCCTCCTGCTCCTTTCTGGATCAGATCACTACGACGCGTTTCCTGCCGCCTGCTCGCGGCAAGATCGATCTTGACTTAAACCCATTGATTTCAGCATGTTACAGAACATGAAGATTGGTCGTTCGTGCTAAACTTGTAAAATATCGTAATATCGCTATATTTAAATATAATGCTTGGCCGAAGATCATAGCAGCGGGCCGCAACGCCAGAATACGAGGGATGAGACGATGACCCAGGAAACTTCCCGAGCCCACGCCTTGTGGCGTTTGACGAAAACGGCCGTGCCGATCGCTGTCGCCTTGGTCGCGCTCGTCGGCGTGATCGCCTGGCTGGCTGGCGTATTTGAAGAAAAAATCGAACCGCGCGCACCGGTCAACGTGGCCAATAGCCCGGTGTCGGGTTCCACCGATGTCGTGCATGAAGTCACAAAAGACTATGTCGAAGAAGCGATCGGCACGCTTAAAGCTGCGAGCCGCACGGTGATTTCCGCCAAGGTCTTGGCTACGATCAATGAAATCGCCGTGTCGGCCGGCGATCAGGTGGAGCCCGGCGACCCGCTCGTCAAGCTCGACAGCAAAGACTTGCAGGCGCGCTTGAAGCAGGCGGAACAATCGTTGATCGCCGCGACGGCGACACTCGACGAAGCCAAGGCGAATCACACACGTAGCGAACAGTTGCTCGAGCGCAAGGCGATCGCTCAAGCCACGTTCGACGAGGCGGTGCGGCGGTTGCATGTTGCGTCGGCCGAAGAGTCGCGAGCCGAACAGGCCGTGAGCGAAGCCAAAGTACTGCTCTCCTACGCCACGATCGATGCGCCCAAGGCGGGCCGCGTGGTCGACCGCCTGGCCGAGCCGGGCGACACGGCGCGGCCCGGCGAGCCGCTACTCGTGCTCTACGACGCCACGTCGTTGCGGCTCGAAGCACCGGTGCTGGAAAAGTTCGCCGTCAAACTCAGACCGGGCGACAAGCTAGATGTATACATCGACGCCCTCGACCGCGAAGTGGAATCGACCATCGACGAAATCGTGCCGCAGGCCGACGCGCCGAGTCGATCGTTTCTCGTCAAAGCAAGCCTGCCCCGCAGCGACGATCTATTCGAAGGCATGTTCGGCCGTTTGCGAATCCCCGTGGGCCAACGCCGGCACCTGTGCCTGGCGACCGACGCGATTCATCGCGTGGGCCAATTGGAATTTGTTGAGGTGGTCACCGATGACCATCTGGTCGAAAAGCGTTTCATCAAGACCGGGCGCCGCGGCATGCCGGGACAGATCGAAGTCCTCAGCGGCCTGAAAGCGGGTGAGCGCGTCGTACTCCAACCGAGCGAGGCGAAATCGATCGCGCCGGCCGAGGAGGCGAACGATGACTGAATCGCCGCAGCCGCACGACGCAGACACATCGCACTGGATGACGCGGCTCGTGGAAGTCTTCCTGCGCGGCGACGTCGCGATCTTGTTTGTCGTGCTGTCGCTCCTGCTCGGCATGGCTTCGCTCTGGCTCACGCCGCGCGAGGAAGAGCCGCAGATCGTCGTGCCGATGGCCGATGTTTTCATCAATGCACCCGGCCTATCGGCTCCGGAAGTCGAACAGCAAGTAACGCGGCGGCTGGAAAAGCTACTCTACCAGATCGACGGCGTGGAATATGTCTACTCGATGTCGCGCCCGGGCCAGAGCGTCGTCACCGTGCGCTTTTTCGTGAGCGAAGATCGCGAAGACTCGCTGGTGAAACTCTACAACAAGATCAACTCGAACGTGGATCAGATCCCAGCTGTGGTCGACTCCTGGGTTGTCAAACCGATCGAGATCGACGACGTGCCGATC
>JAGQOS010000008.1 GCA_020427265.1 Planctomycetales bacterium | reverse complement strand
CCTGGCACTTGAATTGGCACGATGGCTTGTCGCGGCACAACGATCGGTCCCCCGCCAACAAAGAGTTGACGCGGATCAAAATTCTGCGCCACCTTGTCCTCTTCATCATTGAGCAGTTGGGCTGCACGCCTCGCGGCGCGTCCGGGCTCGCCCTGGGCAAGCCGCTCAAGGGCGTCATTGGCAGCTTGGGTCAACGCGGGATCGCCAGCGCCTCGCCAGTTTTCAAGCAATGTAAACGATCGCGAAAAGACCTCGGCGCTTCCCCGTTCGGTTGCCTGGGCTACGGCGTCGACTGCGGCGAGTCCGGCATTTCGCAAACGACTGCTCGCCTGCTCGCGCTCGGCAAACCTGTCGCTATCGAGGGCGGCGATCCATTGGGCGACTTCAGCCGGTTCGACCTCATCAGCTTCGATCGCACGCAAGGGCTGCGCGCTGGCGAAAAATGCTCCGAACGACAAGGCCAAGCATCCGAGCAAGGATCGGTATTTCATGACGAACTCTCCACGACCATGACAAGCAAACTGTCGACGCACTGATAAACCTAAAGCGTACCCAATAGCAGCCTGCCCAGGCAAGCGGGAACCGCGCTAGGCCATCGTTTGCCCAAGAATTCGGCCGCATCGATCAGTAGGAATGCCGGGGCAGATGTCCGATTGCCGGGAAAGCGTTGGCTCGCGAAGCTTTCAATGCTTGCCGCGACGGCGCTCCTTGCTCGGCAGTACCTCGAGGCAGGTCGTCCAGTAACCCGACAAAATGGTTTCAACGAATTCACCAGGCAGTCGTTCCGCAACCATTTCGCGAGCCAGCCGGCCTGCATCGTATTCGACGGGTATGAACTCGACAGATAAACCCTCGCTTGGCGCATACTCGAGCATCGTATACCAAACGTGGCGATGTCCGTCGTTTTCCGGGCGACCCAACACGCCGACGTTGATGAAGCGGCGTCGTCCGCTAAGTGCTCGTTGCCATTTAATACCCGTATGCGTCGCGAGAATCACATCGGCATCGTATTGCGTAACAAGATGATCGAGGAATTGCGTCGACGTAGTCGATTCCCATAAAAATTCGTTCATCTTTCGCGGACTCCCATGGCATGCCAGCACACGGAGAGGACCGAGTTCGATGCGCCACTGCGCAGGCAAGGACCTCATCCAGGCCCGATGGTCTTCGTTCGTATGCGCCAAGGTGTAGTCGTAGCTGAGCTGGGCGAAGTGATTGTCTCTCGGGTCGGTGTAGCCGCATTGGCAATCGGCAAAGGCGTGGCCGATCGATTGGTCGTAGTTGCCCTGGATCGCGATCACGTTCGAAGAACGCAACAATTCCAGTGATCGGTTGGGATGCGGGCCGAACGCCCCGAAGTCGCCCAGGCAATAGATGCGCTCGGCGCCGCGCCGCTGCGCGTCGCGGAGGGCGGCCTCCAACGCCAAGTAATTACTGTAAACGCCGCCGAAGCAAGCGATGCGTTCCGTCGGCTGCTTCATTCCGGCTCTCTCGCGCTTTGGCTCGAAGGATTCGAACAAATAGCGCCGTACTGGTAGCACGTATAACACGCGCCATGATTCAACGAGAACGGTTGAAGCGAGTCGCCAAGCGTGCCGCCCAGCAACGCGTCTGGCGATTCGATCAGGATCGGGCACACGCACACGCCACGGTCAGTAACAATGCGACTATGCTCGCAAATTAACTGTGTGCGATCGAACGTTTCGAGCATGGCATCGGTCACACGTTCGGTGCGGCGATAACCGTGCGTCCGCTCCTCCTCGGCGCCGAGATGCAGTGTGGGCAGGATCTTTAAACGCGGCCGCGCGTAGCCTCGCTTCTTGAGCATCGCGACAAAGCAGCTCACGACGGTATCTTCCTGCAAGATATCCCAGGTGCGAGCGGCGGTAATGATCGGTAGAAAGCCAAAGTCCACGAGTTTCAGCACGCCGCGCATGGCGCGTTCAAAGGTTCCTTGGCCGCGGATTGGGTCATTCGTTTCCGCTGAGAAACCATCGATCGAAACGCGGAACTCTAACGAGTAACAACTATCCGCTTCGGCAAGGCGCAAGGTTTCGAGCCACTCGTCCTTAAGCACTGTCCCGTTGGTCAACACCGTAGCTGGGCCGTAGCGCAACGTTTCGACCAAGATCTGAGTCATCTGCCGATGCAAAAACGGTTCGCCACCGGTGAAGTAGTACTCCTTGACACCCAGCCGCACCGACTCGGCCAGATGCCGCCGAACCGTGTCCAGGTCGAGATATCCGAACTGATCGTTCGTAGGACTACAGCGAATGAAGCAATGCTGACAGGTCAGGTTGCAGAGCGTGCCCGACACTTGAAACCAGAGATGATCGAGATGCGACAGAGCGACGGACGGCAAGGTGCTGATGGATTTCGGAGGTTAGAGTTCGAGATTGTGAGACGAAGCCCCCATTGGATCGCATCATTTACAACCGGATGGATTGATACAGGTCGAGGTCGTGGCGGTCGCCAATGATCGAAAACAAATCGCGAATCTGTGCATGGCCGGTCGCAATCAAGAACTGCGAATTTCGTCCATAACTCTTGGCTCCCAACACATAAAAGTTCGCTTCGGGGTTGAACAATGTCTGCGGTCCAGAGGCTGTTTGATCGAGGCAGTCGTCGCTCGCCTTTTCTTGAAGAGCCGCGGCCAGTCTCATCGGTCCGACGGTCGCATAACACAAGTGCAGTTGTAGTTCTCGGCACATGCCCCAATGGGGCATGTAGCCGATTTGCGCGAGAATTCGATCGACGACGAGTGTGCTTCGCGCCTCGTCGGCCAAGGTGACCCGCAAGCGGTCATCCTCGAGCGCCATGCTGGCGATGTGTGGCGCGACAAGGTTTCGAAAAGTGTTCGTCTCCGTCGCCGCTAATTCGTTCGCTTGCGCAGCCAAAGCATCGCGCTGCGGCAAGCGATCGCTTGGAATGCGAGGGATTGGCCCTTCGACTCGCCTGCGCCGAGTGAGCCAGGTAACTTGCGTGTCGGGGGCTTCGGCCGCCAATTGCGCTAGAGCAACGGCGCTCGTAGCCGCCGAATAGCCCGCGCCGACGAGCAGCGTATGGCGTCCGGCGAACGCATCTCGCTCGGCCCCGAGAATGTCGGGCAAGAAATGTTCGATTCGCTCGTGCGCCGTTGCTGCCACTTCGCCTAGCGCCCAAGTCCCTCCCGCCCCCAGGCCGCCCATGGAATATCGGTTGAAGTAGGTTCCCGTGCAATCGATGACAACATCCGCCTCGGCCACGCGCTCGGTTTCATCACCGGCGTTAAGCAACAGAGAAAACTTCGCCTCGGCCCGTTCCTCCGTTCCGATCCCCTCTTGCTTCAAGAAGCCAACCCGGCCGATCTGGCTCACATCGGTTTCTTCATGCAAGCAATCGCACAGTAAATCAGACTGCGCCAACGGCAACAAATATTGTTCGACGAATTCGCGTCCGGTAAGCAACTCATCGTCGGCAGGCGGATGATAGTCCACGGCTTGAGCGTTGAGCGCGGCGAGCCCCAAAGGCGTGCGATTCATGCTAAACGGGCTGAACATGCGCACGTGGCCCCAGCGAAGCATGTTCTCGCAAACGCGGCCCCGCTCATACAGATCGACGTCGTACCCGAGAAAGCGAGCGTACAGAGCTGCTTCGATCCCGATCGGTCCTGCGCCCAAAATTGCAATGCTTGCCGGTGTGTCGATGGCCATCGGGCGCCTGAAATCTTGGGAAAAGGATCGTGTCGGTAATCCGCGGGCGGCAGCGGCATTTTGTGTGCCGTCGTTCACCCGTCATGTTCGCTAATCGCAAACGGAAAGTCTGTGAAGCAGAATACCGATAATCTCGACGCGAGAGAACCGGGGCGCAGGCGGTTTGCCGAATTTGCCGGTTTCTCGGGTTGTGCCAGTGGCCGCAGCGAATCAGGGGACGCCGGCAAAATTAAGCTACAATTCACCAGACTGATTGATTCTGAAACTTCGCCGCAGGGCGATCGGCTAGGGAGCGTTTCCATGCAGGAACGGAATATTCGCGTTATGGTTGTCGACGATTCGGCTGTTATCCGCGAGATGATAGGCGATTTTGTTGATGCCGCACCTGGAATGGAAGTCGTTGGCAAAGCCAGCGACGGCAAGAAGGCGATCGACCTCTTTCGCCAATGCCAGCCCGACGTGGTGACACTCGACATTCAGATGCCCAACATGGACGGATTGGCCACGCTCCGGGCCTTGCTTGAAATCCGCCCTGTTCCCACCGTGATGGTTAGCGCGCTCACGCAACGAGGCGCGTCGGAAACCTTCGAAGCCTTAGAGCTCGGCGCGCTCGACTATGTTGCGAAGCCCGAACGCGGGTCGCAACTCGACGCGATTTTGGGCGACGAATTGCCCCGCAAGATTCGCTCCATTCACGGTGCCAATGTAGCGCAGATTATCGCTGCCCGCAAGAAGCACGCGGCCCGCGTGCAGGCTGCTCCGAAAGCGAGGCCAGTTGCTCACGTAGAGCCGCGCACCAATTCCGCTCCCGCACATTTCGCTGAATCGTGCATCGCGATCGGGATCTCGACTGGTGGTCCTCCGGCGCTGACGACATTGTTTTCGCAACTCGAACCGCCGCTGCCACCGATCGTTGTTGTACAACATATGCCGAAAGGCTTTACCAAGGCCTTTTCCTGGCGTTTGAATTCGCAGACAGCGATCGAAGTCAAGGAAGCCGAGGAAGGCGATGTGTTGCAACCTAATCACGCCTACCTCGCGCCTGGTGGCGCTCATCTGCGACTTGTAAAATTCGGTTCCTCGGTCAAATGCCGTATCGAAGACAGTGAACCTGTCAGCAGTCATAAGCCATCGGTCGACGTCATGATGACCGACGCTGCCGCAATTTTCGGTCCGTTATGTCTGGGAGTCATCATGACTGGCATGGGACGCGACGGCGCCGATGGTTGTGGAGCGATTCGTGCCGCCGGCGGCTACGCGATGGGCCAGGATCAAGCGAGTAGTGACGTCTACGGCATGAACAAGGTAGCGTTCGTCGAAGGCAAACTCGACCGGCAATTCTCGCTTGGCGATGGCGCCGCGCTCATCCGGCAGCAAATCGCGAAATTGGGCAGGCGGCATGCCGTTGGCGTTTAAACGCGAATGTGCCGCTCGGGGCAAAAAGGCGTTAGCTCCACCGCGCACGCTTCGTGGCGCATCAGTTGGCCGATGACGCGGGCCGTGGCGGGGGCCATACGCAAGCCATGGCGAAAATGACCGGCGGCGACGTAGCAATTTTCGGTTCGAGCGACGCGCCCTAAATAGGGCAATCCGTCTCGCGATGCCGGGCGCAGGCCGGCCCAACTGCGCTGCAATTCAGCATCGGCAAGTTCGGGAACTAACGATGCCGCGAATTTCAGCAGGCCCTGCACACGTCCCACGGTCGTTCGGCAATCGAATCCCACATCCTCTTCTGTCGAGCCGACCAGCACGAGTCCATCGCCTCTAGGAACGAGATACCGGGGGCCCTCGTTCACGATGCGCTGCAAACGCGGTCTTTCGGTTGCGACCAGGCAGATCTGTCCGCGAACGGGTCGAACGTCGATCTCGATGCCGAGTCGCGAGGCCAGCGGAACGCTCCAGGCGCCGGCAGTCAAGCAGAAATTGCCCGCCACGATTCGCCCGGTCGGTGTCAAAGCGGCCGTCGCACGGCCGTCGCGAATTTCAAAGTCGTGGACCGGCATTCCGCCCTCGATCTGCACACCTCGGCGACGACAACCGGCCAGCAACGCCTTTAAATGGCGAGGGTTCCGTACTTGCGACTCCGCCGCAACCAGGTGCGAAGTCGTGGGCGTCGGTCCGCTCGTGGGCAAAAGCGAAGGCTCTAATTCTCTCAGTAGCGAGGCATCCACCGGTGTGACGTCAATATCGCCAGCGCACCAGGCGTTGAACAAAGATGCCTGCCGCTCCCGTGTGGCGTCATCGCGCGCGATGTAAATTGCGCCGCAAGGCTTATAGCCGTTATCGATGCCCGTGGCTTCGAAGAGTTCCTGAGACCACTCGCGATAGAGTCGCACGCTCAATGCGGAAAGGCGCTGAACCGGATCGGCCCCTTCGGCGTCGGAACCCGGCGGAAGCATGCCCGCGCCGGCCCACGATGCCGCGCGAGCCGGCTGTTGCTGGTCGACTACGCGCACGCGCAGCGCGTGTCCGGCCAATTCGTATGCCAACGAAAGGCCGATGACGCCTCCGCCGATGATCAGGCAATCGTCCATTGCACAGTAGTTGTCGGTTCCGCCTAGCGTGGTTAGGTTTCGGACATCCTATAGCTGATTCGCGCGTGGCACAACGGGGCGCCAATGACACGCCGTGTCTATCGATCGGCGAGAATTCTCGCGATGGCGCCTCCCAGTTTCTTCAAATGGTCGTCGTTGGGCATGCTCAGCGGAATCTCGCTTCGTAATCGCACGAGATCCCTGGACGTGTCGATATCGAAGCAGTTCGGCAATATGTGAACACGACGGTTCTGAGCGCGAAGTCGGTCGATCGTCGTTTGAAACACCGTCTCCGTTCCCCAGGCAATGTCGTCGAAAATCGGCAACATGCGATGTAAGCCAAGCAGCCAATATCCGCCATCATCAGACGGACCGAGGACGGCATCGTGCGTTTCAAGCCGCTGGAACGCCTCGTCGATCGCCTCTAGCGGTAGATGGGGGCAGTCAGCGCCTAGTATGAGGCAATTGGTCGCGCCGGCGCGCCATTGATTCGCCAGGTGCGCCTTCAAGCGATCGCCGAGAGTTCCCCGCGATTGAGATTCGCGGCGCCAGGCCGGTCCCGCCAAGTCGGCGAACGCGCCTTCCATCTCCTGCGGTGTGAATACGATGGTACGCGCATCGCCGGCATTCCCGATTCGGGCCAGTGTCGTGGCAAGAAATTCGCGGTGCAGTTCGGCCGCACCCACATCGCCAATGTCGCGCGCCAATCGCGTTTTGACTTGGCCGGGTTCCCAGTACTTGGCGAAAACGCTCAAATTGCGCACGAGATCTATTCCCGCATGAGTAATCGCCGCAACAGCCGTTCATCAATATGGCCGCGAAACCGGATTTTGCCGCTGATCGCAACCACGGGAACTTCGCAGTCGAATCGTTCCTTCAGCAATTCATCCCCGTCGATATCAACCTCATGGACCTCGAACCCATGCGCGGCGAGAATGGACTTTGCCTTATCACACAAATGACAGCCGTGGCGAGTGTAGAGAGTTGCGGAGAGTTGTTGCATGGAATCAAAGGCGGCTGATTCCGGTCACGGTCTCGGTCGCGCGGAATGCGGCGGTTTGCCGACAGTCGCAAGCCGGCGCCGGTCGACCGAGCGCGCTCAAAGTGAAACTTGAATGCGACCATTCTTAAAGTGTTGATTGCCTGCGTCAAATCAATTTTTTTTGACCTGTCGATCAGCGCGCTTTCGACAGCCCGATGGAATCTGTCCTTACACCCGGTATGTTTGCCCCCGACTTGTGGAACGTTCTGTTTGGGTAAATAGTGCTCACTTTGTGGCTGGTTTTGGTGGATTTCTCAGCCGATTGTCGGATTCCGTTCGCCCTCGACATGAGCATCGGTCGATTACCACTTGCTGCCGACACGGTGTTGGCATCGTGTTCCCCCTACCCCTTTCGGGCAGTCTTCAAAAGCCCTTTCGCCATGGATGTCTTAGGGCCAGCGCGGTATGTGAATTCATGACGAATTCGAGCGGGCTCGACCACGGTGAAAATTTGGACGGGTTTTCAGCGAGAACTGCTAGGCGTTTGGTGTCTCAGGTGGTAACATCATCGCAACGGTGGTATGCTTGTAGTACAAGTCGTATGCCGGCAACGTCGAGTGAACGATTTGGAAGGGAGTCACGAACACAAATCGGGTCCAGGCAAATTCCCTTGCGGTAAGCGCATGGCCCGGTGTTGGACGTTGTCGATCGACGTTCTCATCTTTTCCGGTGTATCGCAGACAGTCGTCAGCGGAAACGGGCATGGCAAAGGTCAGCGCCGAAAGATTTCTTGAATTGCTCAAAAAGTGTGAGTTGGTCGAAACCGATCAGCTCAAGGCTGAGTTGGGCAATATCGCCAAGGATAACGGCGGCAAGCTCCCGCGCGATCCAGATCGATTAGCCGAAAGATTAATCGCCGCCGAATTGCTAACCGAGTGGCAGGCAAATCATCTGCTCAACGGCAAGCACAAAGGCTTTCGCTTGGGCAAGTACAAGTTGCTCACGCATCTTGGCACCGGCGGCATGAGCAGCGTCTACCTCGCGCAGCATACGGTGATGGGGCATCGGGTCGCCATCAAGGTATTGCCGCAAAGCAAGGTCGAAGATTCGTCGTATTTGGAGCGTTTCTATCAGGAAGCGCAGGCTGCGGCGCGATTGAATCATCCTAATATTGTTCGCGCCCACGACATCGACAGCCAAGGCAAGACCCATTACATCGTGATGGACTATGTCGCCGGGACGGACTTGCAGGAAACGGTCAAGCACGAGGGGCCGCTCGACTACGAAACCGCGGCCGACTTTATCGCCCAGGCCGCCGATGGATTGCAATGCGCCCACGACAACAAGTTGATTCATCGCGATATCAAGCCTGCGAATTTGCTTGTCAATCAAGAAAAGGTCGTCAAAATCCTCGATATGGGGTTGGCGAAATTCCAGGACCAGGTGAAGCCCTCGCTGACCGTGGCGCACGAGGAAAATGTCCTCGGGACGGCCGATTATCTTGCCCCGGAGCAGGCGATCAACAGCCATAGTGTGGACCATCGAGTCGACATTTATAGTTTAGGGTGCACGCTTTATTACCTGCTTACGGGGCACCCGCCCTTTAATGAAGGGAATTTGACCCAGCGACTGATGAAGCACCAAACGCAAATGCCCCCCAGCATTTACGAAGACCGGAGCGACGCTCCGGTCGAATTGGTGAACATCTGTTTGCGTATGATGGTTAAAGCACCCGAGGGCCGTTACCAGGAAGCGAAAGAAATTGCGGCCGATTTGCGTGCTTTTCTAGGGAAGCCCGGCGGATATCCGGTGCGAAAGGTACACGGAGACGGCCCACCCGACCAACTTCCCGACGGGAAACCCAAGGAATTGCGGACTCGTAAAGGGCCGCCGCCACCGCCTAAGACTCGCAGTTCAAACGACACGGTTTTCGGCAGTGCGACGGAAACCGTTAAAGGCGCTTCGCGGCGGCGAGATTCCACGCCCATCGAATTGCCGTTCATCGATACGGGTAGCGGCAGCGGGGCTCGGTCCACAAATGCTAAAGAGGTTCGCAAGACGGTAAAGGGTGGCAGCAGCAAGATTGGCCCACTTTTTCCCAGCGATAGCACTGCGCGAAAGTCGAGCGGCGCTTCGGGAGCTCGCCGTAACGCTGCGACAGCTACGCGCCCGCAGGTTGGCGATTCCAGCGAGTCGATCTTCGATCCCGACGTTTTTGGCGACCCCACAGAATTAAGCGACAAACGTTCGATCGTCGACGATCGGGCGTCGAAACGGCGCAAACCTGATAATCCCGTCTGGATATGGGCTGTCATGGCCGCAGGTGTTATCGCTGTGTTGGTTATGCTTTTCCTGGTTATGAATCGCTAATCATCTTCGCCATGCTCCGGTCGTTACAGCGAGACCTTGTGGGCGTATGCATTTCACTTCTGTTGCGTGAGCATGTGCTGCGCGAGCATGATGTTCAAGGGAAAGGCTAGCCTCGCTCGCGTTGAGCTTGATTGGAATGCGTTTGTGCTTAAATCGTTAGCATGCAATTACGCCGCGAACCCTCACTCGTTGGCGACGGCGGTGCAAATACCGAGACTCACGCCCAAATCTCGCCGCGATCCATCGACATTCGTGCATTCACTTCGTTAGGCGAACAGACACGACGCGCACTCGAGTGGACGTAGCTCAACGGCCGCAATTCGACGCCGATTCGGTCCCTTGCAAACGCGGCCGGGTAAATGGCCGGCAGCCATTTCAGTGGACGATCTGTCCTGTGCGTAAGGTGTTGTTTTTAATGGGGTTGCGCCTTTTGTTTGCAGCCGGGGTGAATCGGCTCGTACAATAGTATAGGGCTGGGAACAGTCGATTTTAGCCCTGGACTCAAGGATCTTCTCACGGAACGAGCATCGGTCGAAAGGCCGATGTGTTGCCTCTAAAAGGCTCATCAAAATGGACGGATGACATTGAGTGCCGACATACTTCATTCATTGAGGTGGCATTAAATGAGTCGTCGCACCAAACGAGCGTTCGTATTGCCTGCAAATAAGGCAAAGCATTCCAATCGCGTCGCGAAATCGCGCAGCGCGCATTCCAATACCCCTTCGCGCAAGCAAACTCGCGGTGGGCAGCAGAACGAAAGGCTCCCTTTCGCGCCACCCGAAGATTGGCATGAGCCAGCGGAGGAGACGCGCGATTATCGAATCATTGTCCAGGATCCGGGCGCGGGATATCGACATGTGGTTACGGCCGACGAAGTTCGCGAGCGACTTTCTCGTTTACCGAGCCGATTCTTGCGAGACCTGCAAGTTGTTCAACTAAGCCGGATGACCCGCAAGAAAAGCTGTTTTCCTTGCTATGGAATGCAATGGGGCTCCGCGCTCTACCTGTATCCGATCGAAGACACGTTGGTCGAAACATTCGGTCGTCCACCGCGGCCAAATCTCGTGAACGAAACCCGGATGTACGGCGGCGTGTGGACTCACACAGCGCCTTCGACTTGGACACTGACCTGGTCCGCAGCCACGATCAAGGACTATTACCTCAACAACATCTTGATCCACGAGTTGGGCCATCTGCTTGACGATCGAAACTCAGGTTATGTCGACCGCGAGCGATATGCCGAGTGGTTTGCGATCGAATATGGATTTCGGCCCACGCAGGCCTCTCGACATAGCGCATCTGGCCGCCGCCGAGGCGTGAAACGCCGCCATCACGCCTGATTTGCACCGCCCAACTGCTGTAATCGATCTTCGAACGCGGCTATAATCGGTCATCGACCGAAACGCGGTCGTGTTTCCGCCTCGCGAGTTTCCTACGCGATGGCGTCTGAAAACAGCAATCTTTCGATCAAAAAGAGGCCACTCCATGCCGCGTTGTCTGCCTTTGTTCGCCGGAATTCTGGTCTGTGTCGTAACTCTTGTCGAACCAGCTACGGCCTTTGCCGCTCCGACACCCGAGCAGAAGGGGCGTTTGCTGAAATTGCGGCTCGAAGTCCGTAAAGTCAAGGTGTTGGCCGATCGCGGACGCGCCCGCGAGGCCTTGGTCGGCTACGAAGCGGCGCGTAAGGAAATCGTCGATCTCTGGGGCGACGGGGCGGACAAAGAGATGCTGGAGCAACTGGGGCCGATTGCCGACCAATTACGTCCGGTGAGCGCGATCCTCGAACTCGAGGGCCTGACGCCGGAGCCACTGCCCGCCGCCGGCAAGCCAGCGGGCGCCCCGGGCGATTCAACGACGCCCGTTGGCGACATGGTTAGCTTTTCCAAGCAAGTTGCTCCGCTGCTTGCTGCGAAATGCGGAAAGTGCCATGTCAGTCAGTCGAAGGGCAAGATCAGCATGGCCACGTTTACCGCGCTGATGCAAGGTTCACCGACCGATGGCCCGATCATCCTGCCCGGCCAAGGCCCGGGCAGCCGTATTGCCGAAGTCATTGAGAGCGGCGACATGCCTCGCGGTGGTGGCAAAGTCTCGCGCGATGAATTGGCTCTCATCACGCGCTGGATCGATCAGGGCGCCAAAAACGATGGCCAGGCTAACGCCGCGCTCGCCGCGGCAACGCCGGCAGGCGATAAGCCCGAAATGGCGAAGATCGTTCAGGCCACGGGTAACGAGTCGATGCATTTTGGTCTCGACGTTGCCACGGTCCTCGTCGAACATTGTGCCGGCTGTCACGGCGGCCGGCGGCCGCGCGCCGACTTCGATGTCACGACGTTTCAGAAATTGCTCACAGGCGGCGAGTCGGGGCCGGCGATCGTCGCAGGCAAACCGGCAATGAGTCTACTAATTCAGAAACTCAAAGGGTCTGCCGGCGAACGAATGCCGCTCGAAAAGCCTCCGTTGCCCGACGCGACGATCGCCAAGTTCGAAACGTGGATAGCCGAAGGCGCCAGATTCGACGGCGACAATCCGTCGGCCAGCATGGAGCGAATCGCCAATGTCGCCGTTGCGAAGTCTTCGACGCCCGAAGAGCTTAGCCAACGTCGCCTGGAACTAGCCGCGGCGAATTGGCGATTAGCCGTGCCCGATGTCGACTCGCGTCAGGTGCAAACCAAGACGTTTCTGTTATACGGCGACCTGTCGGAAGGGGCGTTGGCCGAAATTGGCGAGCAAGCGGAAATTCAGGCAAAGGCCGTTCTCGAGTTGCTCAAGCTTCCCGCCGACTCGTCGATCACCAAGGGCCGGCTAACACTCTTTCTATTCGCCAATCGCTACGACTACAGCGAATTTGCGCACATGGTTGAAAAGCGCGAAGTTCCACGCTCTTGGCGCGGGCATTGGAAGTTCGACGTTGTGGGGCCCTACGTCGCCGTCACGCCTCCGCGCACGGGCGAATATTCGCTCGACGCCCTGTTGGCACAGCAATTGGCGAGCGTGGCGGTCGCCGCGCGCGGCGATGGCGCCGCACCGCGGTGGTTGAGCGAAGGCGTCGGACGTTATGTCGCCTCGCAAATCGACGCCAAAGACCCACGCGTGGCAAGCTGGGAGGAACGCCTTCCCGAAATCTTCTCGCGCATGTCGGCAGCCGACGATTTCATGACCGGAAAGCTATCGCCGGATGATTCCGACACGGTCAGTTTCAGCTTCGTGCGCCATTTAATGGCCAGCTCATCGCGGATGAACAAGCTCTTGGCGGCGCTGGACGAAGGAACACCGTTCGAGGAAGCATTGCGAGCCGCCTACGGCGCCGATGCGAGTACACTGGCCAAAGGGTGGGCTCGCACTGCCGTGCGTCGTCGCCGCTAACCTGCTGCCCAGCGAAGTTTCTCACCCGCTTGCCACTAACCGGTTGGGGCCGTCGTTTCCATGCGCTTAATTCTTGCTCTGGTCTTCCTGGTTACTTGCACATTCCCCTGCGGCAATCTGTTTGCCGCTGCGCGTCCCAACATTTTGCTGATCTGTGTCGACGATCTGCGTCCGGAACTCGCCTGTTACGGGAAGGACTACATCCGATCGCCTCACATCGATCGTTTGGCTGCACAAGGCCGCGTCTTTCGACGCCATTATGTGCAAGCGCCCACCTGCGGAGCATCGCGGTTCACGTTGCTAACCGGGCGTTACGGCCCAAGTAGCAACGCGGCGTTGTTTCAGCGCGCCGCGAGCTTGACCAGAAATTCTGCGATGGCTTCGCCTAGCATGCCGGCCTGGTTCCGACAGCACGGCTACGAAACCGTGTCGGTCGGCAAAATTTCGCATCATCCCGGCGGACGGGGTGGCCCGGATTGGAACCGCGACGATCAACCCGAGATGCCGCACTCCTGGGACCAGCATCTGCTGCCGGCCGGTCCCTGGCGGCATCCACGCGGTGCAATGCATGGGTTGGCGCACGGTGAAATTCGCATGAACGCGAAGGACATGGATGTATTTCAGTCGGTTGAAGGCGCCGATACGATCTATCCCGACGGACTAATTGCCGATGAGGCCTTAGGCCAGCTCGATCGCCTGGCCACGCAAGCGCCGACGAAGCCATTCTTTCTCGCAGTCGGCATCATTCGGCCCCATTTACCCTTCGGCGCGCCGGCCAAGTACTTCGCTCCCTACATCGATTGTGAGTTGCCGCCGATTCCACATCCAAATAAGCCCACCGGTAAGACCACGTGGCACGGTTCGGGCGAATTCATGAAATACAACCGCTGGGGACGCAATCCGAATGGAGACTCCGAGTTCGCCACGCTTGTTCGCAAGCATTACGCCGCCTGCGTTAGCTATGCCGACGCCCAGGTGGGCAAGCTGCTCGCCCGGCTGAACGAACACAAATTGAACGACAAAACGATCGTCATTCTTTGGGGTGATCATGGTTGGCATTTGGGAGAGCATGCAATTTGGGGAAAGCATGCGCTATTCGAAGAGTCGCTTCACTCGCCGCTTATCATGTGCTACGCGAAACTGGCGCAGCCCGGCGTGCCGAGCGATGCGGTTGTCGAAACGCTCGACTTGTTTCCCACGCTTTGCGATCTGACCGGTTTGGACATCCCGGAACAC
Source organism: Planctomycetales bacterium (assembly GCA_020427265.1). Lineage (GTDB taxonomy): Bacteria > Planctomycetota > Planctomycetia > Pirellulales > JAGQOS01 > JAGQOS01. The sequence continues at coordinate 13,053 of JAGQOS010000008.1, read as the reverse complement.
TTAGACGGCGTTTCGCTGCGGCCGATTCTCGAAGATCCCGCCGCGCCTGGGCATGTGGCGATCGCCTATACCGGGGCAGCGCAAACGATCCGCACGCCAACACATCGCATGATCGCGCACCGCAGCGGCGCAAGGGAACTCTACGATCACCGCGAGATCGACGGCGAGACGCGTAATCTCGCCGCGGAACAACCCGAATTGGTCGAACAACTTCTCGCCAAGCTCAAATCCCGGCGACCCTAGTCGTTCCCGCTGGCGACTATCCGAGTGACCAGCCCTTGCGGTACTCTCGGCGAATCAAGGGCGCGGCCTCGGGCGCATTCTTGGCCTGTAAATTGTCCGGGTCCCACTCCAGCTTCTTGCCAACGCGGAACGCGACGTTGCCGAGGTGATTCGCCTCGGTCAGCCATCCGGCATACGTGAAGTTGCACGTCGTAGGCTCGCCGGTCTTGCAGCCGTGAATCCATTCGGCATGATGCCCTCGCGATTTGGGGATAAACGGCTCGGGCCGCTGGAAATCGGCAAACTCCTTCTCCGGCAGCAAGGTGTGCTTGCCATAGTCGGCCAGCACCATCCCCTTGTCGCCAATAAACAGCGCGCCGTTGCCCCACTTGGGTATCTTGCCTTCGTGCCAAATCTTCGGTTTGTTCGTGCCCTGATACCAAGTGAGTTGCAGCTCAGGCATGTCACCGCGGGCGGCGTATTCGTACTTCACCTGCATCGAAGCGGGAGCAATTTCCGGGTGCGGCGTCGGCCCTTGTGCTTCCACGGTCAGCGGTTTTTGCAGCTTGAGGGCCCAGAATGGCAGATCGATCCAGTGGCTGCCGAGATCCGACATCGTGCCGTTGCCGAAATCCCACCAGCGATACCACTTCGGACCAGGAAAATACACGCTGTGAAACGGCCGTTCCGGCGCCGGCCCCAGCCACAAATCCCAGTCCAGATCTGCAGGAATCGGATCTTCAGTGGTCGGCCGCTCCTCAACGTAAACTCGATCCTGGTTAGCCTCGGATTCTGCCTTCGACTGGCGTCCCCATGCTCGGCTGACCCACACATGACATTCCCGAACCGGGCCAATACAACCGGACTGAACCAATTCCACGACGCGTCGATAGTTGTCACCGGCGTGAATCTGAGTCCCCATCTGCGTCGCGACCTTCGCGTTCAGCGTCGCTTCGCGAATCACACGAGCCTCGTAGACGTTGTGCGTCAGCGGCTTCTCGCAATAGACATCGCAGCCGGCTTTCAACGCGGCGATGGCGATGGGCACGTGCCAATGGTCGGGTGTGCCGATGGTGACGAGGTCGGGCTTTTCTTTCTCCAGCAATTCGCGATAGTCGCCGTACTGGGCGAGCTTGTTGCCAAACTTGGCGCTGAACTCGCTGGTGTGCATTTTGTCGACATCGCAGACGGCGATCATGTCGGCAAATTTGGCGGCCTGGTTGGCGACCGCGCCGCCGCGGTTATAGCGCCCGCGACTTCCGCCAACACCGATCGCGGCAACTCGCTTGCGGCTGTTCTTGTCTTCCGCCCGAACCGCGCGGCTGGTGAATACGTAGGGAACGGAGGCCGCGCTGGCGGCGGCCGTTGTGGTGCGGAGAAAGTCGCGTCGGGTAGTGGGCACGATGAAACCTCGGTTTTTCGTGGAACAACGGGAGACCCGGCGAACGTCGCCGGCGCGCAGGGAAGATTTATTTGGACGCCAGTATAACGGGCGGCAAACCGCAAAACAAATTTGTCGCCCCGCTTGCTGCCGGCAGCGAGTTTCGCTGCCGGCGAGGGACGACCGGTCGGAATGCAACGATTCTGCCGAGGCGCATAGCCGAAGCTTGCCGTTTTTGTGCCGCCATATCGCAAAACACCCGCTCAACCGACATTCACCCAACTACGCGAACTGCGTATGATACCTTTGTAATGGGCAGTGCCGAGTCGCCGCTTCAACACCGGCCGCTACGGTTGCCGGATCTCGTCTGCACTTTTCTTATTTTCAACGGATTTCTTCGATGACCGACGCTCGGATGCCTGGCCGCCGTTGCATTTCTCCACCCATTGCGTTGCGGGTCGCGGCGTTGTGCTTGTTTGCCGTACCCACGTCGTTCGCCCAAGATGTGCAACAAGCCACGCGTTTGCAACCGGCTGGCGAAGGCGGTCGTGCGGGTACGTTCGCGAACGATTGGCAGTCGACACATCCGTTTGCCGACGTGGTCCGCTATGCCGAAGGGCGGCGCGAACATTTGGCGGCCGCCGTTCGAGACTATCAATGCTTGCTCGTAAAGCGGGAACGCCTGGCCGGGCATTTGCAGCCCCATGAATATGTCGAGTTGAAGGTGCGGCATAGCCGTACCGAGGACAACGGCCGCGCGATTCCGTTCGCCGTCTATTTGAAGTACCTCGGGCCGTCGAGCATCAAGGGCCGCGAAGTGCTCTACGTTGAGGGCGAAAACAACGGGCAATTGATCGCTACCAAAGGGGGCGGCGGGCCGTTGGCCAATGTCACGCTCACACTCGATCCCCATAGCGATCGCGCCCTGCAATCGAGCCTGTACCCGATCACCGAAATCGGCATTCTGAATCTCGCCGAACGCCTTGTGGTCGAGGGCCGCGAACAAATACGCGCGGACGACCGACCAGACGAATGGGACATTCAACATTTCGAAAAGGCGAAAATTGCCGACCGTGTTTGCCATTGCATTCAGTTGCGCCGCACACGCCGACTGGCCGAAGATTCACTTCATACGATGCGCGTCTTCATCGACGAGCAGCACGCCGCTCCGGTGCGCTACGCCATGTATCACTGGCCGGTCGAAGAAGGCGGAGCGCCGGTGCTAATGCAAGAGTACACGTATACGAATCTGCAATGGAACGTCGGGCTTGGGGATTCCGACTTCGCACGCAACAATCCAGACTATCGATTCTATACGAGTTCGGATACGCGTTCCGCGACCACGGCTGCGACGAGCGATTGAACCCGCGTGGCGCGATGGCGCTGCCTGCCGGCGTTCAGGCCATCAAGTAGCGAAACGCGTCGCGGGCCGCCGCGCGGCGGGCGCCGTCGTCGATCAATGTCAGCAGCACTTGAAAACCGTAAATCGTTTTGATCCGATGCGTCAGGCGCGCCTCGTCGCGTTTGAGCATGCCCTGCCAATAGGCCGGTTCGCGCGGGTCATGATCCGCCTTGGTGTAGGGGCCTAATTCCGCTTCGACATCGGGCAGCGAACGCCACAGGCGCACGTGATGATGCTGGGCCGGCAGGCCCTGGCGCGCCAGTTCTCGATACCCGAAACGCGAAAGCTCGATCAACGCGGCGGCATGGTTGATCACATGCCACAGGCCGCCAAATCCCTGCCTGCGTATCTGGCCTTGGTTGATCAGGTCACCGATTACCGTGTTGGCCATGTCCGGCAAATCGCGATACGCCGCAAGGTCGTCGTCAGGCGGCAATTTCACCTTGTCGCCGGTGAGCCATTGCTTCTCCTTGCCGTAATAGCCGCGTCCTGGATGCGCGCCGTTGAAGCCCAACGTCAATTTGCGAATCCCGGCGACGATTGCAGGCGTGGCATACTCGGGATGATCGCGCAGGGCGCGGATCGCAATGGCCGCGAAAATGACGTTGTGCCCCGACTGCCGTGTCTGGCCAATATTCTCGGCCAGTGCGGCGGCGATCGAGTCGATCGACTTAGCCTGCGGGTTTTCGTCCGGCATCGCTGCAAAGAGTTCGGTTGGCGTGACACCGGCCTTCTTGGCGTTGTACCAAATCGCCTCTTCGCCGCGAATGATGCGATCGAGTTCGCCTTCGATGCCACGGTAGACCTCGTCGGGCAGATCAGGCTGATCCTCGCTGATCAGGTATCCAGCCGCAACGGCCGCTCCCAAATGCCCGGCCATCGTGCCGGCGCGATGCGCATTAGCCAGGCCGCAGATTCCCTGGTAGAGATAATCGAATTCGATCATGGCGCGTCCTTCGTAATTGGCGGGCAAATTCTTCGGAAAGCCAGAGAGCGAAGCCTTCCCACGTCGACCACATTATACCGCTTCAACGCCGCGCATGCACAACCAGCGGTAGCCGGCGGTTTTGCCTGTTTCCTCTACTTCTGCTCACCGAATCTTCATCGTTCGGGCGTAGGCTGCCAGTTATGGACAGACGGAATCAGGCGGCTTCGCAGCGAAGGAGTGTACGTGGCTGAGCTTATCGATGCCCATGCATTTGTCGTGCAGTTCGACCACGGCGTGGTCGTCGTACGGCTCGTGGTCGAATCGCTCGTAGACGAGCAACGGATCGAAGAGTTGGAAACTCGCGTGAACGCGTTGCTTTCGGAAGCCGACGTCGCCCTGGTTCTCGATTGCCAGAACGTGTGCGGCGCGGTCTCCTCGCGCTTCGTCGGCCTGATGGTCACGCTCTATCGCCGCGCCGTGGCGCGGCATGTGACTTTCGCCGTGTGCGGACTGAGCGGTCCGCTGAAAGAAGTCTTCGAGATCACGCGTTTGGAAGGAATCATTCCCACGTTCAACGCCTCGCGCCCCGCCGTACGCGAGTTCGGCCGTTTCAACAAGCGCGAGCAGCTTCGCAACGAAGTGGAGAAGCAGCGCGAGGCCGAAGAAGCGTCACCCGTGCGGCGGATTGCGGCCGTGCTCGATCCTGAGTCGGTCGACGTGTGGCGACTCGCTTTTCTGGGCGCGGTCTGTTTCGTCGCGGTCGGCTGGCTTGGCTGGCAAGTGGGCGACTTCCTGTTGCACGATGATCGAGCCAGCAGCCAAGGGCTCGAACGCATGGAGCGCATGCGATAGCGGGCGGAACCGGCAGGCGACAGACGGCTTACTTGAAGCGGCTTAAGAACGAGCCGTTGTTGGCCACGTCGAACATCGGCCGATAGCGCGTGCCGCGCGCCTTGCCCCCCAGATGCCAAACGAGCGAGACCGACACGTCCCAAGCACCGTTCGAAATGAGCGGGTTGTTGCTGTCTTCCGGAATCAGGAAGTTAAAGGCCAGGTTCATGGCAACCCGGTCGCTCAGCGGCAGCTTGGCGTCGCCGCCGACAATGCCTTCGCCATGATTCGAGAACCCGCCCCACAGCCGGCCTTCGGAGCCGTCGGCAAAGTACCAGCGATGGAAAAAGAGGTTTTGGCTTGTAACTTCGAAACTGACGTTGGCCTGATCGAGTGTATGATCGATCAACCCGTGCATGCCGAGGTAGCCGACCTCGCGGCACGATTGATACAGGTAGCCGATTTCGCCGCGTGCTTGGGAAAGCGGAACGCGCTCGTCCCAGTCAACCGCGTCTTCGGAAAGATGATCGAAGACTACGCCCCACTGCCAGCCGGTATCGCTCGGACGGAACAAGCCGGCGGTGAAAAAGTATTGCTCGCGCGCCTGCGAGGTTCCCGACACTTCACTCTGAATCGCGCGGAAACCAACTTGATAGCCCAGATCCCACCAACGCAACAGCGGCAAACGGCCGCCGATGTTCACCGACTCTTGCAGGCCGAAGTCACCCTGATCGTCGAGCTCGATCGGCCGATCGAACACATCCATTCCCAGGCCGAATTGCACATCGTCGAACGGCGGCAGCGGCACGCAGACCCAACCCGGTTTGCAGCACTTGCTACCCGGCGGGCAGTATTGGCCGCCTTGCGGGTTATCGCAATGCTGGCAGTCGCCGCCATATACGGCATAGGGATCGAATTCGCCAGGTGGGGCGATCGTTGTGCCGTCTTCCATAATCACTTCCGGCGGCGCGTTGGAATACGAGTCGTTCGGCGTGGGAAGTTCTTCCGCACCCTCGTCCGTCGCCGCATCGCCTTGCAAGTTGCGGGCGAAGCGCAACAACGGCTGAGCCGACGACTCGCGTTGCTTCTCCGCTTCTGAAAGTGTCGAACGCAGCTTCCGCGAACGGCTCCAAACACTGGGATCGTACGGATCGGCGCCGGTGGACGGATTACGTGTTACGGCTGCTTGGGGCGGGGTCGACAATGCGGGCGACGATACGCTAAAGCCACGGTATTGCGTAGCCGAAGAGGCAGCCGGTTTCGATGAAATTGCCGTGCCGCCTTGCTTGCGCGAAAGGCCGCCGTACTGCGCTCGAGCCGTCTCGGCATAGGCCGAGACGAGTACAACGAGAATCGTTGCGGTGCAGAAGATGGAAGTCAAACGGCGTTGCATGCGGGGGTTCCTGGCACCATGTGCCCATGACGTATGCCCCCCGGCAATCACTTCGGATGCGTTTATCGACCTTCCCGTCGCACGACTTCAACGAATCTTTCACTTTTTTTCGCGCGTGTCCATCGCGCGAAGACGGAATAAATGGGCAAAGCCGCTGCGACAGCAGCTACAGCAATTACAGCAACGCTTTTGAGCAGGCGACTCGCGACCCCACGCTAGCACACAGCGACGTGTCGCTACTTGAGCGGCAACGCGAAATCGCCGTGGGCATCGCGCCAGATGCAGTGCACGTGATTGGCCGTGTTGCCAGCAGGATCGGGCTGCGTGTTGACGAGTTCGATCTGGAAGGTCGCCCCTTCGATGCGGTAATAGTGCCCGATGCCGGCCTGCCGGGCGCCTGCCCAGGCGAAGTGGATCTGTTCGCGGCCCGCTTCATCGATGGCCCGCAACCGGGCACTGGCGACCTCGTCGGGCATGGCCGCGGCGTACACGCCAATGAGATTATCGAGCAGCTTGCGCTGCTGCGCGTTCATCTTCTTGGCGGCCAGACCCGCGGCCGGATCGGTTGGCGGTTGGGCTTCGCCGGCGGCGCGGATTTCGCGCGGCGCCTTTTCGTCGATCAGGGCGGCGGCAAGTTGCGCCTCGTCCAACGAATTGACCAATTCGAAGGCCAGCGCCTCTTCGTCGCCCAGCACGCGGTATCCCTTCTCGAACCCGGCAACGTTTTCGCCCTGGATGGTCGCGGGGTTGCTACCGAAGAACTGCGGTGTCGACGAAACGACGCGCTCGCCCTCGACCACGAAATTGAGCGACATGTGATGGCCTTCGAAACTCAGGCCCCAGCGCTGGTTCGACTCCGGCTCGCCGAAGATCGTCACGTAGTAGCGGAGCGAATCGCGAATGTTTCCACCCGGCTTCGATTTTTCCATGTCGTGCAATATCGATTCGAGCTTCATGATTTCGCTCGCCTTGCGATAGCCGAGCTGGCTCAACGCGCTGTGCACGAGTTGACGTGCCAGCTTGCGTTGCGGCTTGCTCATGTCGCGCATTTGCAACCCCTTACGGTCGTTCTTGGGAATGAAATGCCAGCCCACGCGCTGCGGCGTGTCGTAGGGCAACTGGGCCGTGGCCCGTTCCTCCCGCGAGAGCGACGCCAGAAACTCACCGGCCTTCATCGTCATGGCGGCCGCCGGATGGACGTGTTTGAAATTGGAAAACGCGCTCGAGGCGCCGATGACCAACACGGGAATCAAACAGAGAGCGAAACGTCGCATGGACAGGGTACTCGCGTTAGGAAGGCGAATCGAAGGCGAATCGAAGGCGGACCGAAACCGACCACAGCCGGGCTCCGGCAGGTTGACAGCATAGCAGGCCGCCAGGGCATTGTCACGCCTCGGCGGCGGGCGAGCGATCCGCGTGGTATGCGGCTGGCCTCGATAACCACGAGGGCTAATCCACCGAACGCCGTAACGGCGAGATACGGATTGCCCGGAACTCCACGCGGGCAATGTGACCGACGCGCGCAACCGCCTTGGGTAACACGGACACTTTTCCGCCAAGTATCTTCGTATCGTCAACCAGCATGATCGGAAAATGTGTCCGTGTTGCGTAGCAACAAGAGGTTCCCTCGCCGTTGCTTGGATGCCGAAATCCCCGTCCGCGAATGACCTCTTGTTGCTTTGCAACACGGAGACTTTCCGTCGGTCATTCAGGAAGATGGCACGTCCGCTGGCGGAAAAGTCTCCGTGCCACCCTGCGCAGCGCCACGTCCGTTCGGCGCGGTCGTGCATCTCCGTTGATCCTGCAGGGATCACAGCACGCTGGCATCCCACCGGGATGCCCCGTTTGTTTCGCGACCGTTTTCCGGCGGTGCGCTGTCGCGACCGCCGGCTAATGGCTCACATTCCTTCGGAATGCTTGAACAAGCGATCGCCTCGGACGGCCCCGAACTCGACGCGGTCAAAACCACCGATGCGCGCAAGGGCCAAGTTCAATTCGTTCCTATTTGCGTGCGGGCGATGTGACCCAACGCAGTTAGCAGACCGCCTCATATCCGCCGAGGCTAATCCACCAGAGCAGTAATGTCGACCGTGCCCTACCTGATCGTCACTAAATCCAGCCAGGATTGCCAGCAACCCAGGCCAATCGCACTCGCTAAGCAAATAATGCCAGAACGGAAACGACGTGTACCGACTTGTACGCACCCAATGCCGAAGAGAATCCCTATGCACAAACCAAAAACGCAATACCACCACTGAAGGCAACCGTAGTTGTTGAAAATGTTGTTCGTGTGAATACCAGGGGCAAGATAGAACGGAAGCATAGTCCAAATCCAAACAACCGTCGCAATGCAAGCAGCAATCCCAAGGCCGCGTTTTTCCCGCAAGCGATACCACAGACCGTCATGTATAAGATGGTGCCTGCCAATCGCCACCACAGCAGCTACGACAGCCATTGAAAAACAGCAGTGATATCGATAATTGAAAAAGATGAGGTTTTGGTTGTGTTCAGTGAATATGCTCTGCCTCAACGCTACAGCGCCAATTGCAGTCACAATTAGCAGGTCTCTAACCGTGAATCGCATCTGTGCCTGCACAACTAACATTTCTAAGCCGCTGCCCACGGCATTGCCCCTCGCAGGGGTGATTCGCCAAGCAGTTTACTATGCCGAAATCGAGCCGTGAAGCAACGCACTCAACTCCATGCGGTCGGGCACCGCCGGTGGACTTGGCAAAATGGCCGAACTCCACTGGGTCTCCTCAAGTTATACACACCCATGCGCCTAACTGTAGCCAACAAATTGCTCTGAACTCCACTGGGCCGATGTGACCGACGCGCCGAACGGTTGGCTAGCGGTGAGCCATAATCTCCGGTCGAGACCGGTTGTCAGTTTAGCATACTCTTGCTTTCTGAATCGCGCGTAAAGCGATTCGGCATGGTCTCCGAACTCTGTGGGTGCACGTTCTTGGAGGGCTAATGGGGTCCAAATACCCACTGGACCGTGCCGTCGCGCATGATGCGCGCACCGAATATGGAAGCTGTGAGGAGAGCATTCAAAATGACATCCAGGAATGCCAGAAGAACGGCCATTGTTAGCCAACACGAGCCTTTTGATAACGGGTCAACACCACGTCTCAAGACGCGGTAAACGATCGGACTTGTCAGCAATCCGGGAAGGACGACTCCCGACAAAATCGCTTCGTACGCGGAGAGCATCTCGACCGCTTTGGGCGATACGTTACCAAAAACGGTAATCGAGGCAACGATGCCCAACAATGCGTCGATCAGCGTGAGGCACCACGCGACAAGGAATCCAGTCCATACGAACTCGCGTGCGGATCGGACTGCCAAGCAATAATTCGCCGTTACGAAACTGACGATTGCAAGATATCCAATGATTCCGTGTGGTGCGAGTATACTCGCAAGGACTCCGAGTGACCGCTGGTTAAGCACAATGAGAATCGCGGCAATCGCAATCGCGATGAAACACCACTTCATACTGACCTGAAACGGCCTCTGGATGTCTGGCAGGGAAGATCGATTCATTTGGCAGAGTGCGGCTCCATCGGGCGGCGACTTGCATCCGCGGGGAAATATCGGCTGACCGGGCTTGCTCGGAATAGGCGGCCCGACTTATTCCTTGATCGCTCTACGGTTAGCCTGTGGGACTAAACTTCGTGGAGTGCCGAATTTGGTCCACGCGGTCAGGCACGCCGCCCGCAATTGAAAATTCACCGAAAAACCGCGGGGGCCAACACACCCATACGCCTAACTCCGGTCAACTAAACGCTCCGAAGTCCATGCGGGTGATGTGACCGACGCGCACAACTTCCTTTGACGAGGACGGTTTTAGTCGGCATTCTCGTTCGCAAATTCATTCAGCATGTAGAGGAAGTCTCTATTTCCGGCTGACTCGCACACTTCGCGCACTGTAATGCCCAGTAAGCCTGGGATTGAGGGATCAGCGCCGTGTTGCAACAGGACACGACCAGTGTGCAAGTCATTTTTCGTAGCAGCGACGTGCAACGGAGTTCCCAGTGAACCGGCTGCATTAGGATTCGCACCTCGGTCGAGTAAAAGGGACACGACGTCGGCTCGCCCACCGATTGCTGCCCGATAGACAGGCAACTCGCCGCTCACGAAAGGTTTGTTGACCAAGCGAGGATCGGCATCCAGCATAGCTGCAATTGCTCGAACTGGCGTTCCGTCGTCAATGGCGGTCCAAAGAGGATCGGCGGGAACGAGTTGTTTCCTCGTGTTGACCGACACACACTGCGACGCAACTGCAGCCAAACCCGCCAAGCCAACGACCACAAGAGCCACGGTGTGCGTCAAGCGTTGTTTAGCTGGCTGTCCCATTTGACGTGCTACGTTACGTCCCCTACTGTGAGTGACTTTTTTCGGCATTCTAACAGCGAAGAATCCAAGGGAGAAGCAAACCAACTTACTCCAGGTGATCGGGCACGCCCGATGGAGCTGCCAAAGCGCCCGAAATCCAAAGGGTCTCCCGGAATTCCTCCTCACCCAAGTGCATAACTGCCACCCTCACATTACTCTAAAATCCACCGGGCGATGTTACCTCGTGCAAGTATCTATAACTTCTCATCGTAATAGCGTTCATTTTGAAATCCACAATTGACATGTCATACGACCGTCGTCGAACTCAATCTGCACAATGCGACTGCGTTTCTCTTGTTCGTTCCAGAAAAGGATATACCCGTGGTTCGGGTTGATCGCGTTGCGTACGAGATAGGTGTCCCTTGACCCATTGGGTGACGCTGTTCGATCGTCTTCGATCGGCGACCACAACGGGCCGCTGAATCCATCCTGTTCCATTGCCTTCTGCGCCGTTGAGATCGCCAAATCATCCGTCAAAAAGTCTGGGGGATCATCAATATGGTAAACATGAAGCGGCCCGCTACGAGACTGAACGACCCAAGAGTTAATGATGCGAGGCAATAAAGCAATTCCGGCTACGACGCCCAGGACTACGATGAATAACGCAGACCGTCTCATGTGGTGTAACCTGCTATTGGGGGCAACTTCTTCAGGATACAGGTGCAATTCTTGGCTCCTCAGCATGCCAAGTCCCCGTGCACGAGTGTCTCGCACGACAGCTTAGCACGCCTTGGCACGCTAGAATCGAGTCATGAGGTATTATCACTAACTCAATGAGGTCGGGCACGCCGCCGTCAGTTAGTAGTTTACCAAAAATGGCCGGGGTGGAACACACCGACGCAGCTTATCAGCTCATCAGCAGCCCCGACCGGTTCAGCCTAAGGCCGGCTATTTCTCGCTATCTTCGCCGTTTTTCAAAATTCCAGAAAATGCCCGTAACATTTCTGCCGGTCGGGTCATGTTTAGGTAATTACCGATGATTTCTCACCGCATGCTTACCTCGTTCGTTCTCGCGTTTGCCGTTCCGCTCGCGGCGACTACGGAGAATCTCCGCGCCGAGGGTCCCTGGGAGATGACGGCCGAAAGCGAAGCGGCGCTCCACAAGGGCATCCGTTGGCTTACGGCCAACCAGAGCGCCGAGGGTAATTGGGGCTCGAACGATCTCGGCCTGGTCAGCATGGGCGCCTTGGCCTATCTGGCCGCCGGCCACCTGCCGGGTCGGGGCGAACATGGCCGCGCTTGCGAGCGGGCGCTGAATTATGTCGTTCAAAACGCCAAGCCCACGGGGTTGTTGAACATCGCCGATGAGCATCGCGACATGTACAACCATGGCCTCTCGACGTTCGTCCTGGGCCAGGCCTACGGGATGACGGGCGACAATCGCCTGGGCCCCGCTTTCGATCGCGCCCTAAAACTGATCGCCGAAACGCAATGCGACGACGGCGGTTGGGACTACCTGGCCAAGCCGCAAAAACGAGGCCACGACCTGAGCCTTGTCGTCATGCAAGCCAAAGCGCTGCGCAGTGCCGTCGACAGCGGATTCGAAGTTCCACCGGAAGTCATCCAACTCGCCATTACCGACGTGCGCCGCCATTACCTGCCCCAGCATGGCAAACGCGGCAGCGAAGAAATCGAACGCCAGGGCCCCGGACAATTCACCTACGATGGCGGCGGACGGGCGACGGTCGCCATGGCCGCGGCCGGTGTCGTGTGCCTGCAGGAATTCGGCCAATATGAAGACTGGCGGATCGGCAAGAGCATGGACGTGATCGAAGCGGCCGTGGCCGAGGCGACCAAAGAGAAACCGCGCCGCAATGGCAATGTGCCCTTCGACGCCTATGCCCTCTACTACGTGGGCCAGGCGCTGTACCAAACCGGTGGCGATTATTGGGACAAGTCGTATCCCAAGCTGCGCGATCACCTGGTAGGCGTGCAAGTTCTCGAACCTCAGAATCCGCAGCGCGATGGCGTCTGGCAGTCGGGCGGCCACGTTGGCGGTCGACCCGGCGAACTTTACGGCACGGCCGTTGCCTGCTTTGTTTTGGCCATGCCGAACCGGTACTTGCCGATTCTGCAAGAAGGAAAAATCGAGCGATTTGTCAAAGAGCAGTGATTGATTAGCTGTTAGCTGTTAGCTGTTAGCTACTAGCAGTTAGTCGATTAGCCGCGGCGGCTGAGGCCGCACGTTCAAAATTCCAAATTACACGTTCCAAATTCTAAATTACTGGCTGTGCCTAGTTTCCTCCCCGGTTTTGAAATGTTCGCTTTGGCCGGCGCGATTGCCGCCGCCGGCCCGGTGCTCATTCATTTGATGAACCGGCGGCGATTTCGCGTCGTCGAATGGGCCGCCATGGATTTCCTGCGCGAGGCGATGCAGCGCAATCGCAAGATCCTGCGGCTCCGCGACCTGCTGCTGTTGATCCTGCGTACGGCCGTCGTGCTGCTCTTTGGCTTGGCGCTCGCGCGTCCATTTTTTTCCGGATCGTTCAGCTCTCCCG
>JAGQOS010000089.1 GCA_020427265.1 Planctomycetales bacterium | reverse complement strand
TCGTGGCGAGCGGCGGGCCTTTGCCTGGGGATACGCAATCAGCACGTTCTTCGCTCTGATGTCTGTTTACTGGTACAGCGTCTCGATACCCTACCTGCTAACACGTCTTGCCTGGGAATACATCGAGGTCCATGCCGCCAGCCCTCCCGACGAAGAGCACTTCTACATCGTCGCCAGCCTGTTCTGGGGAAATCTCTGCGCCTATACCGGCGGAATGATCGCTCGACGCTGGTACCGAAAGACCGTGACGGAAGCAAAACCGTCTGCTACCTAGGCCATTGTGCGTCGTTGCGCACATAGGCGCCTTCTTGAAACGCGCTAAAGAACTGCGCCAAAAGTGGGTGTTCGACTGGCAAGCCGCTCGTATCCAGGGCTAGGTTCTCGGCCGTAGCGTTCGTGCAAATTGACGAATGGTTCACCAGCACGTGATACCAAGGCTGCTGGCGGTCGGGTTGCGTTTGATTTTTCTGATACCAGGCATCGTCGGCCAGGCAAGACTCATCTCGCTCAACGACAACGCCGCGATAACCGTAGCGACGATGCTGCACCAAGTCGCCTGGCTCAAAAACTGGCCGTAAACCGTGGTTGATTGAGATCATGCGTTTGCCGTCCGTTGTTCTCTGATGCGCGACGGGAAAGCCACGGCAAGCGGAATCATACACGCGCCTCCAACTCTCGGCTAGTTCGCGGTACCCGACGCCGCCGCGACTGGCAAATTGCGCTAACGCGGGAAATCGACTGGCAAAACAAACGTCACAACGGCCATAATACTCCTTGAATGTTCCATGAATCTCAAATACACCGGTTGAACTCGCGAGTTTCGCGACGGCGCGTTCTGCAGATTGGCGCCGTAGGCGCGCTAGGCATGACGCTTCCCGAATTGCTGCGGGCCGACGAATACGCCGCCGCGAAATCCAAGTCGCAAGTTGCCAAGTCATGCATCTTTATTTACCAGTATGGCGGACTCAGTCAACTCGATTCTTGGGACCCGAAGCCGCTTGCTCCCCGAGAAATTCGCGGTCCCTATCGTCCGATCGCCACGGCCACACCTGGGTTTCAGGTCGGCGAGTTGATGCCGCAATTGGCGAGGATCTCGGACAAGTATGCCGTTATCCGTTCCATGACGCACACAAACGCGGCGCACGAACAAGCCAACGCAATGCTGCTCGCCGGCCGTACGCTTCCCGCGAACGACGCGCCGTCGTTTGGCTCGATGGTCACGCGGCTCCGACCGACGGCGACCGATGTTCCGCCGTACGTTTGGCTTCAGAAGTTCGGCGGCGGCGCCGCGCCGCCCGACGCGGCCTACCTTTCCGGTGGGCAATTAGGCATGGGATGTGCTCCTTTCGTCATCGGTGAGGGACATGCAGACAATCCCGCGTTCGCGGATTTCCGAGTTCGCGCCTTAGACACGGCCCGAGACGTTTCCCTGCGGCGTTTGGACGAACGCAGGCAATTGCTCGCGGGCCTGCAAGGTGGCCGCTTCGGCCATGGAGCTACCAACAGCGTTGAGGCGCTCGACATATATCAGCAGCGATCGTTTGATTTGCTGCAAGGCGGCCGGGCCCGCGACGCATTCGATGTAAACCAGGAAAGCCGCGTCGTGCGCGAGCGCTATGGAGATAGTCCGCTCGGACAAAATCTGCTCTTGGCCAGGCGTTTGATCGAGGCGGGCGTGCGTTTGGTTAGCGCTGTTGCGTGGACCGGTCTTGCGCCGGGCGAAAAGTTTGTCAGCGTGGAAACCTGGGACATGCACGGCAATGCCGATGTCGGAATCTTCGACAACGGCTGGAACGGGTTGGGCTGGGCTCTTCCGCATGCGGATCAGGCGGTTGCAACGTTGATTAACGACCTCGACGATCGCGGACTGCTCGAAACGACGCTGGTCGTGCTCGTCGGCGAATTTGGAAGATCCCCCGTAATTAGCAAGGGCGCGAAAAAGATCGGCAGAAATCATTGGCCGCAATGCTACTCGGCCATGCTCGCGGGTGCGGGAATCACCGGGGGCGCGGTGTACGGCGAGTCGGATGATCGGGCCGCGTTTGTGCGGCATAATCCCGTTTCCCTGGAAGACTTCACGGCGACGCTCTTCCAAGCGATGGATATCAATCCCGCCTCGCGCCTGGGCGCCGATGGATTTACGCAGCCGGCGAGCACCGGTCAACCGATCCGAGCGTTGCTCTAGTATTTTCGATCGTGCCGGCTCTCGGACGCAAGATGTCTGGCAAACGATACGCATAGCTCGGAAGCGTTTTGCGGCATCCTCCGCGTACGATTCGCCGATTGCGAGGCGACCTGCGTTAGACGGAGGACCCATCCCGCGTATATGATTCGTCTGGTGAAAAGGCTTCGAGCGAACAACTCTACCATCTCGCAGGATTTGCCGAGGCATATCATGGCTAAGAAGGCGTCGCAATCTCGCAAGGCGAACAGCAAACGAGCGACGAAGTCGCCGGCGACAAATATCTCCGCGAACTCGAACTCGGCCACTAGCGCGACAGCTCGCACGATCGGCGAATACCTGATCGAGCGGCTGTATGATTGTGGCGTGCGCGATCTGTTTGGAATTCCCGGCGACTTTGTATTGCAGTTCTACGGCATGCTCGAAGAAAGCCCGATACGTGTCATCGGCACAACGCGGGAAGACTGCGCGGGCTATGCGGCCGACGCCTATGCACGCGTGCATGGACTCGGAGCAGTATGCGTGACGTATTGCGTCGGCGGGCTGAGCACCTGCAATTCGATCGCCGGCGCATTTGCAGAGAAGTCGCCCGTGGTCGTCATCAGCGGAGCACCGGGAATTGACGAGCGCCGCAACGATCCACTCTTGCACCATCGGGTGCGCGACTTCAACACGCAGCGAGAAGTATTCGAAAAGATTACCGTCGCCGCGGCATCGCTCGACGACCCGCTGACGGCGTTTCGCGAAATCGATCGCTGTTTGGAAGCGGCTTTGCGGTACAAACGCCCGGTGTATTTGGAGATTCCGCGCGATCGCGTACGCGCGGAAATGCTCGTCGACCACGCGCCCGAAACGGCGCGTCCGCGCAGCCATGCCGCTTCGCTTTCGGCAGTACTTGCCGAAGCCGCCCAGCGCTTGGCCCAAGCGAAACGTCCCGTGATCGTTGCGGGCGTCGAAGTTCACCGGTTCGGACTCAGGGAGCAAGTGCTCAAGCTGGCCGAAATGAATCACATTCCGATGTGCGCCACGCTCCTCGGCAAATCGGTCGTGAGTGAAAAACATCCGCTTTACCTCGGCCTGTACGAAGGGGCGATGGGACGGCGCGAAGTGGCTGACTATGTCGAGGCAAGCGATTGTGTCATTCTGCTCGGCACGTTCATGACCGACATCAACCTGGGAATCTACACGGCGCATCTCGAACCGGGACGCTGCATCTACGCGACAAGCGAGTCGCTGCGGATCGGACACCATCATTTTCACGACGTACTCTTCGAAGACTTTGTGCGCAGAATGTCTCGGCAAAGCTTGCCGCCGCGCAAGCCGCCCCGGCTTCCCAAACGCGCCGCGTTGGCAGCCGTCAAGGCCGACGACGACGATGCGGTATCGATTGCTAGCCTCTTCGCGCATCTCGATACAGTGCTCGACGACGAAATGGTGGTGATCGCCGACGTGGGCGATTCGCTCTTCGCGGCCAGCGATCTGACGATTCACAAGCACACGGAATTCATCAGCCCGGCGTATTACACGTCGATGGGCTTCGCAATCCCCGCGGCGCTCGGCGTGCAAGTGGCGGACCGCAAACTGCGGCCACTCGTGCTCGTGGGCGACGGAGCGTTTCAAATGACAAGCTTGGAATTGTCGACCGTATTGCGGCACGAATTTAATCCGATCGTCGTGGTGCTCAACAACAAAGGCTACACGACCGAGCGATTCCTGCAGGAAGGCCCGTTCAACGACATTCCGAACTGGGACTATCACCGAATGCCCGATTTGCTCGGCGGCGGCTGGGGCTTCGAGGTCCGAACCGTAGGGGAGTTGCACCAAGCCATGCGCGCGGCGTTGGCCAACGAAGACTCCTTCTCGATCTTGAACGTACACTTGCAACCAACCGACATCAGCCCGGCATTGAGCCGGCTGGCGGCAAGGATGTCGAAAACCATTTAGAGCGTATGTCACACAGTTACATCGGCCGACATTTCGCCACGGCCGGCATACTTTTGTCGCATGGGCGCGACATGCTCGGCCAGGAACTCGTCCACTTGTTCCGGCGCACGTCCGACCAGACCGCGAGCATCGACGGCCGCGGCGAGGTCGACACCCGCAAACGCTTCGTCGCCGCGCAAACGGTCGAGCAAATCGTTGGCCCCGCCCTGCTCTTTCACAACGGCTGCCGCCGCCTGGCTGTGAATCAGAATCCTATCATGCAACGCCTGTCGGTCGCCGCCGGCGGCAACGCCCTGCATCAAAATGTTCTCGGTCGCCATGAACGGCAACTCTTCGGCGAGATGCCGTTCGATGACTTTTGGGTACACGACCAAACCTTCGGTCACGTTCTGGTACAACACCAGCACAGCGTCGATCGCCAAGAACGCCTGCGGTAGTGTCAGACGCCGATTCGCACTGTCATCGAGCGTTCGCTCCATCCATTGGGTGGCGATCGTATTGGCGGCGCTCGATTGCAAACTCATTACGAACCGGGCCAGGCCGCAAATGCGCTCGCTCCGCATTGGATTGCGTTTATAGGCCATCGCCGAAGAACCGATCTGCGACACTTCGCGAGGCTCTTCCACTTCCTTGCGGTGGGCGAGAATCCGCAGATCGGTCGCCGCCTTGTGAGCACTTTCGGCAATGCCCGCCAAGGCGTCGAGAATCTGCACGTCGACCTTGCGACTATACGTTTGCCCCGTCACGGCATACGTGGCGTCGAAGCCCATCTTCTCGGCCACCCGCCGCTCGAGTTGGCGGACCTTGTCGTGATCGCCGTCGAACAGTTCGAGGAAACTCGCTTGCGTTCCCGTCGTGCCTTTCGTGCTCCGCGCGCGTAGCGAGGCCAGGCGATGTTCGATCTCCTGCAAATCGAGCACCAGGTCGTAGGCCCACAGGCAGGCCCGTTTACCGACCGTTGTCGGCTGCGCCGGCTGTAGGTGGGTGAAGCCGAGGCACGGCTGGGCGCGTTGTTGTTGGGCGAAAACCGCCAGCCGATCGATCACCGTGACCAGGCGATCGCGCACCAATTCGAGCGCCTCGCGGAGCATGAGCAGATCGCCGTTATCCGTCACGAAGCAACTCGTCGCGCCCAGATGGATAATCGGCCGCGCCGCGGGGCACACATCGCCATAGGCATGCACGTGGGCCATCACATCGTGCCGCCGCTCGCGTTCGTATTCACGGGCGGCGTCGAAATCGATGTCGTCAACTTTGGCGCGCAACTCGGCAATCTGCTCGTCGGCAATGGGCAGGCCCAACTCCTGCTCGGCCTCGGCCAGCATCACCCATAACCGCCGCCAATAGCCGATGCGTCGCTGCTCGCCCCACAGCCGGGCCATGTCGCGCGAAGCATAGCGCGTGATGAGCGGATTCTGATAGATCGATTGCGGTATCGTCGGTTCAGCCATAGAAATGCGATCGCTTAAGGAAATCTCGAAGGTATGCGGTGAGAAAGCCTCCTATTGTAACCCTTGAGAACCGGTTTGTTCAGGGGCGTATCATCAGCCAATCCGCAAGGCGCAACGTGCTCAAAGTCCCATGCGAAGTCTCAAGCGCGGGGGGGCTCGTTTTTGAATTCGCTTTGCCTTCATTCGCCCGCTTCCGTCTTTGTATTTGCGACCGCTCTATTGGTTTTTCGTTCGCCAGAACCGTCGCTTCAACAAATCCATTGGGGAATTCTACGACTTTCCAACTTCGGAAGAAAACACGGCGCAATAACGGCGGACGATTAACGTCGGCTACTTTTTCGGACCAACCAACTCAATAAAGTTGCCATCCGGATCGCGGACCAGTGTTAAATACACGCCCTGCGGCAACCCCTTGGGCAATTCGACCGGTCCCTTGGCGATCGGTTTCACACCGGCCTTCTTGAGCCGCGCGACGGCGGCGTTCGTATCGTTGATGTGGATCGTCAGGTAGCTGAAGCCAAGCTGCGAGTGGATGTAGCTGTTGTCGCTCGGCTTGGGGTTGGTCTGCGGTAGCTGCATCAGCTTTAGGCTCGTCGCCGTCGATTCGTCGCCCAATTTGAAGACGCGAATTTCCAGCGGCTGGTTTGCCGTCAGGCCAACGTCTTCGGCAAAATCGGCCGACACGCCGAACGACTTGACCTCGGCAAAACCGATCGCCTCGGTATAAAACTTGGCCGATGCCTCCACGTCGCTCACCACCACGCCTAAGTCAATCGTCTGCCTAGCGAACTCGCTCGCCTTCTCCTCGGCCCGCAGCTGCGCGGCCAACACCACGGCGATTATCAAAGCGAGCGAAGCGACGAAGCCGTGCCAGGGTTGCCTTCTCATCGAAAATCTCCTTGCAGTAATTGCTTTCAAAAAATCGCGGAAATGTACCAGTCAGCGTTCACAATGTAGGCGACGGCACGGCCGATTGCAAATTAGCGCAACGCATCTATCAGGTAACTCTTGAAGCGATTGAATTGAACCGCCAAGATCGCCAAGGATGCCAAGAACGAGTTCTATTGGACGCTGAATCGCCAAACGAAGTCGGCGCGTATCGCGAAGCGAAGATTTCCGGGCTTCCGTGGGTCGACTTGGGTAAATTGGCAATGCTGACTTCAATATTACCTTCCACTGCGTCTCTAAGCTCTGCGACATCCCGCTTGGCGCTCATGGCGACCTTGGCGGTTCAAGGTCTTGTCAATTCCCCGCAACAACCTACAAAAGCTCCAGCAACACTTTCACAATTTTTGATTTGCTGGCATTCGGCGCCTCGTACTCGCCCACCGCGCCGGTTTCGTCGCGGCCCACTTGCAGGCCGTCGAGCGGCATGGCCGAGAGCAGGCCCACTTTCCCATGGGCGACCGACTGTTTGTTCGCCGCCAGGGTCACGTATCCTTTCGCATCGAGCCTCACTTGAATCGCGCGCACATCGGCATCGATCGGCTCGTTCGACTCGATCTGCTGCAACTTACCGCCGCGGCGCGTGGCGAAGATCAGCTTGCCGTCGCGTGCGTAAAGCGAAAATCCCTCGGCCGAGCCACCCTGGGCGATCAGTACGCCATCGGCCAGCGGCCTGTCGAGGGTTACTTCGACAGCAAACGGCCGATTCTCAATCATCGGGGCGCGGTCGCGGGGCAAGTCGGCATCGGCCGGCAATTCAAAGCGAGTTTGTTGGCGATTCAACTTTGTCGATTTTCCATCCGCCTTTGGCTTGCCGCGCCACGATCCAAGCGGCAGCACGTTGGCCCGCTCGGCCCAGCGCGTCCATTGGGCGTCGAGCTTCGCGACAAGCTCCGGCCGCTCGGCCGCCAAATCGCGCGCTTCGGCCCGGTCGGCGTTCATGTCGTACAGTTCCCACGGCCGATTTTCTTTCGCGACCAGCTTCCATTTGCCGGCGCGAATGGCCCGGTTGCCTTCGTGTTCCCAGTAGATCGCCTCGCGCGCAAGCTCGGCGTTGTCGCTGCACGCCGGCAGCAGGCTTACACCTTCGATCGGCTGAATGTCGATCTCGTTGCGGCGCTGCGGATATTCGGCGTCGGCCGCGTCGACGCACGTGGCCATGATGTCGATCAAATGGCCGGGTTGGCGGCGCAACTCGCCGTGGCTCTTGATCTGCTGCGGCCAATGCACAATCAAGGGCGTGGAGATGCCGCCTTCATGCACCCAATGTTTGTATTCGCGAAACGGCGTGTTCGACGTATTCGCCCAGCCCCGACCATAGGCAATGTACGTGTCGGCCGGCCCAGGGAGAATGCCCGGCCCCATGACGACCGGAAATCCGTCGCGCGTTTGCCGCGGAATCATGTCGCGCTGCAAGGCGTCGTTGGTGATCACTTCGCGATGGCCGTCGCCGGTCGTTCGGCAAGCTGTCCTCGGGCTTGTCGCCCCAGGCCTTCGGCGCAGCCGCCGTTGTCTTGCAGGAAGAAAATCAACGTGTTGTCGAGCTGGCCACGCCGTTCCAACTCGGCCACGATGCGGCCTATGCCTTGATCCATCGCGTCGACCATCGCGGCATACACTTCCATGCATCGCGTCTCCCATTCGCGATGCTTGAGCGCGTCCCAATCTTCCGCCACGGGTGACAGCTCGACGTCGGAATTCACGAGGCCCAACTGCTTCATCCGCGCGAGCCGCGCGCGGCGTATCGCCTGGTAGCCGGCGTCGTAGCGTCCGTGGTACTTGGCGATATCGCGCTCGAGCGCGTGCATCGGCCAGTGCGCGGCCGTGTAGGCGACGTACATGAAGAACGGCTTCTCGCCCTGCTGTTCGCAATGTTCGCCGATAAACCGCGTTGCGTGATCGCTGATCGCGTGCGTGTAATAATACTGCTTGGGTTGATACTGCGGATCGGCGTACGGTGAAATCTGCTGGTTGTCGCGCGTGAGCGAGTTCGGATCGTAGAAACTCCCCGCGCCGTGGATCGTGCCGTAGAAGCGATCGAAGCCGCGCTGGAGCGGCCAGTTATGTTTCGGCCCTTCGGGCGCGGTATGCGGCGTCACGTGCCACTTGCCGGCCATGTAGCAACGATACCCGGCCGGCTTCAACGCCTCGGCGATCGTCACGCAGCGATTGTTCAAATCGCCGCGATAGCCAGGGTGGCCACGATCGGTCATCATCCAGCCAACACCCGCCTGGTGCGGATACAACCCGCTCATCAGGCAGGCCCGGGTCGGGCAGCAGCGCGCCGTGTTGTAGAACTGCGTGAACCGCACGCCGCGCGCGGCAAGCGAATCGAGATTCGGCGTGGCGACGTGCTTCGCGCCGTAACAACCGAGATCGAGCTTCAGGTTCTCGCCGACAATCCACAGAATATTGGGCCGCTTGGCCGGCGCGGCCTGGACGGCCGTCGCGGCTAGCATCAGCGCGACAGTAAACGCGATGGCCAGCGACCAGCACGTGCCGAAAAAGCGCACACAACACCCAACGCGCATGGTTCTCTCTCGCGAATACGTGACACCGGACTCGAAACCGGCTTCACTCTAACGGCCACGGCGGCGATTCTCAAGGAAACAACACTCCGAGGCTCGACAACCCCGTCCGCGACATGCGAGCCGCCAATCCCGCGTCCTCCCGGAGCCCCATCTCTGCAAACTACATCTTTTCAACAACCTGGATGCCGAGCAGCGCCAGGCCCAGTCGCAGCGTGTTGGCCGTTAGATAGCACAGCCGCAAGCGGCTCAAGCGCAGGGCGTCGGTTTCGGCTTTAAGAACCGGGCATTGCTGATAGAAGGCCGAATAGCAATCGGCCAATTGAAAGAGGTAGTTCGTGAGCAGATTGGGACGATACTCGGCCGCCGTGGCGTCTAGCGCTTCGGAGAAGCGGAGCAGCTCGAGCGCCAACGCGCGCTCGGCTGGATGTTCGAGCATCAATTCAGCGCTGGCCGCGGCGAGTTCGGCTTCGCTCACATCGCCTCGAGCGAAGATGCTGCGCACGCGCGCATGGGCATATTGCATGTAGGTCGCCGTATTGCCGTTCATGGCCAACATTTTGTCGTAACTGAAAACGTAGTCGCTCGTACGGTTATGCGACAGGTCGGCGTACTTGAGCGCACCGATCCCCACGGCTTCGGCCACTTGCCGCCGCTCGTCGGCCGATAGCTCGGCGCCGCCCGGCTTGGCGTCGTCGTTCTCGCAAACTATTCGATGCGCTCGCTCGACCGCTTCGTCCAGGAGCAGCGTCAGCCCGACCGTATCGCCAGAACGCGTTTTATACGGTTTGCCGTCTTCGCCCATCACCGTGCCGAAGCTCAGATGCTCCATCTCCAATTGATCGAGCCCCCAGAGCCGGGCCGTGGCGAAGAGCATTTTGAAATGGTCCGATTGACGGTGATCCACGACGTAGAGCACGGCGTCGGCGGCGAACGTTTCCACGCGGTATTGGAGCGTGGCCAGATCGGTCGTCGCGTAGAGAAACGCTCCGTCGCGCTTTTGGATGATCATCGGCACATCGAAGCCATCGAGAAACACGCAGACCGCGCCGTCGCTCGTCCGCGCTAGGCCGCGCTGTTTCAAGTCGTCGACCACGCCGGCGAGCCGGTCGTGATAGAAGCTTTCGCCCAGCGCATGGTCGAAGGTCACGCCGATGCGGCGATACGTCTTTTCCAGCTCTTCGAGGCAGACGGGCAAGAATTCTTCCCATAGGCGACGATTCTCGGCATCGCCGGCATGCAGCTTGGCGGTCTCTTCGAGCACGAGCGCGTCGATGTTCGGGTGCGCGGCGGCCAGCGGCCCGGCTTCGCCGTCAGCCTCGACCGCCCCGAGTTTGTCGGCCAGCGCGGCGCGCTTTTGCTGTGTTTCGCGCAAGCGATTCTCGGCCTGCTTGCGGGCCTTGGCCGCTTTTTTGGCCTGTTTCTCGTCGGCCGGTTCGGTGGCCGGTTCGGCCAGCGCGGCCGTTTGCGTCTCCACTTGTGCGGTCAACTCGGGCAGCGAGTGCTTGCGGCCTTCCTGGTAGTCGACCAGCCGGCTGACCAAACGATAGAGCCGGCCTAACTCGGCCACCGGTTGGCTGCGATACGCCTCGGCATCGCGGAAGTTTTTGTAGCCGTAGATGATCATGCCGAACTGCGTGCCCCAGTCGCCAATGTGATTGTCGCTCGTGACCTGATGGCCAAGAAACGACAGCACGTTGACCAGCGACGCCCCAATGACCGTGGAACGGATGTGGCCCACATGCATGGGCTTGGCGACATTCGGCGCGGAGAAGTCGATCACGAAATTGCGCGGCTGTTCCGCGCGTTCGACGGCCAACCGCCGGGGATCGGCCAGCGCGGCGGCGACTTGCTGGGCGAGCCAATCTTGTTTGAGCCGCAAGTTGATAAAACCAGGCCCGGCAATTTCTGGTGTTTCGCACAGGTCGTCAACTTCCAACCGGTCGACGATCGACTGGGCAACCTCGCGCGGTGGCTTGCCCAGTTGCTTGCCCAGCGGCATCGCGCAGTTGGCTTGATAGTCGCCGAACTGCGCACCCTGGCTCGGCCGCACCAGGTCGACCAGCGGCGCGGGATCTTCGACCAGTTCGCTGAGAGCCGCGGCGAATCGTTGACGAAGCAGGGCAAGAACGTTCACGGCAACGGGCTCCGCGCGGGGGAGGAATGTGGGAATCGGACGAATCGCTGCGGGCGGCGTTTACTCCAGCCCGGGCCACTCGGGTAGCGGCACACGCTCGGCCTGCGACCAGAGCTGTTCCAGCGCGTAATAGTCGCGCGTCTCCTCGTCGAAGAGATGAACGATTACACTGCCGTAATCGAGCACGATCCAGCGGCTCTCGCGGTAGCCTTCGATACTCATCCGCCGATCACCCAACTCGTCTTCGAGCGTGTGATCGATCTCCTCGCTGATCGCATGCAGTTGCCGGCGGCTGTTTCCGGTGGCGATGACGAAATAGTCGAAGATGGGCGTGAGCGCGCGCATATCGAGCACGACAATGTCTCGCCCTCGGTTATCGGCCGCGGTGCGCGCGGCGGCCAGGGCGAGTTGCAGGCTGGGATTGGCGTCGGTCGCGGCGGCCGTTTCGCTCACAATACTTGTCGTCTCCACGTGGAATCCTTTGGTCGATTACAGTAAACCCCATATTCTACCAAGTTTAGACCCGTTGGCCAGCCGTGAGGTTCAGCGGAAAGCAGCTCTGCAAAGTCGAAGAGAGGGGGTCAGGTACATGTTTTCGGTCGACTATTTTCGGCTAATGGTCATGATGGTTCAGCCGAAAAATGTACCAGACCCCGGACTTTGCAGACCTCCTGGTTCTGCGGAAAGCAACCGGACGACAGACCTACGAAAGCCGAGCGACGTTTGGACAGTTGCAGAAATCTAAGGAGAAAACGGCGCAAACGATGACGATGCATGGATTCGCCACGCCAAAACAACGAAGATGCATTTTCGGCGAAAAGGCGGGAAACGTCGGCTACCTGCACCTCGGCTGTCTTCGTCTTCTCCTATTCCAATCCGTCGCGGCCAAATTCGGCCGTTCCTAGCAACCGATATCTCCAGACCTGCCACAGCAGCCATGACGACGACCGATACGAGCGACCTCTCCAAAAATGAATTCGAACAGCGCGAAGCGCGGCTGCGCGCCGAGTTGCTCCAAGCGCAGTTCGATTTGCGCCAGGCCGACTTCCCAGTGCTCGTGATCATCTCGGGTATCGATGCCGCCGGCCGTAGCGAAACGATCGATCTGTTCAATAAATGGCTCGACGTGCGTCACCTGCAAACCTTCGCCTATCGCTTGCCTAGCGACGAAGAGCGCGACCGGCCGCCGTTTTGGCGTTACTGGCGCGATCTGCCGCCGCGCGGTAAGATTGGCATCTACTATAGCGGCTGGCATCTCGGCGCGGTGCTTGAGCGGGCTGAGCGGCGCATGAAGCATGGCGAGTTCAAACACGCCCTGGCCCTGGCCAACTTGTTTGAGCAGCAATTGGTCGACGACGGCGCGCTGGTCGTGAAGCTCATGTTTCACATCAGTCGCGAACAACTGCACGAACGCCTGCGGGCCTGGGAAGATGACCCGGAAAAGTCGTGGCGCGTGGGCGAAAAGCAATGGCGACGTTACAAGCATTTCGACCGCTTGAAGAAACTGCACGAAGAAGACATCGAGCGCACCGACACGCCGATCGCGCCGTGGACACTGATCGACGGCGCGCATCCGCGCCGCCGCGCGCTGGCCGCCGGCGAAGAGTTGCTCGCCGCGTTGCGCGCCCGTCTGTCGGGCCACGTGCGGCAAGCGCCATCGGCGCTCAACAAAGAGCCCTCCCTGGAAAGCTCAAGGCCCGAGTTGTCGGCCGACGCCCTTTCACTCGCCGACGTCGATCTCTCCCAGGCGATCGACAAGCAGGACTACGAAGCACAATTGGCCCAGTGGCAGGGCGCATGGAACCAGCTCAGCCGCCAGGCGTTCGAGCACGGTATTCCGCTCGTGGCCATTTTTGAGGGCTGGGATGCGGCCGGCAAAGGTGGCGCGATTCGGCGCATAACGTCGGCCATCGACGCGCGGCAGTATCGCGTTGTGCGCATCGGCGCGCCCACCCAGCAAGAGCGGCAATTCCATTACCTGTGGCGTTTCTGGCGGCACCTGCCCCGGCGCGGTTGTTTCACGATCTTCGATCGCAGTTGGTACGGCCGGGTGCTGGTCGAGCGGGTCGAAGGCTTCGCGACCGACGCCCAATGGGGGAGGGCCTACGAAGAAATCAACGCGTTTGAGAACCAGCTCGTCGAGCACGGCGCGGCCGTGGCCAAGTTTTGGATTGAGATCAGCCCCGACGAGCAACTGCGCCGCTTTGCATCGCGCGAGCAGACCGACTACAAACAATATAAGATTGGCGAAGAAGATTATCGCAACCGGGAAAAGTGGCC
>JAGQOS010000088.1 GCA_020427265.1 Planctomycetales bacterium | reverse complement strand
CAATCCCGATCTCGATTATGCGCAGGTGGTGTTTGTGAGCGCCACCCAGAGCAGCGACGGCACATGGCGCTTCGATACCACGGTGCGCCACAATGATCAGGGCTGGGATGATTATGCCGACGCCTGGCAGGTGGTCGATTTGGACGGCAACGTGTTGGGGGAGCGCATTTTGCTGCACCCGCACGATACCGAGCAGCCCTTTACCCGCAGCCAAAGCGGCATCGCCATCCCCGATGATGTGACGCAGGTGATTGTGCAGGCCAAGGACAATGTCGAGGGTTTTGGCGGGCAGGTGGTTGTGGTGGATTTGACCCAACGTGAAGGGGAGAAGTTCGAGGTTGTTCGACCGTAGCGCTAATGAGCGCCGTTCAGCCCCGCCGGGGTGCCCATCACAAAGGCCACGGCGTAATCGCGGGTGTGCGACAGGCTGATAATGAAGCTGGTGATGCCGCGCCGGTCGGCCAATTCGCGGGCCGGGCCGTGCAGTTCGACGGAGGGGTACTGGCGGGCGTCGTTGACGATTTCAATGTCACGCCAGCCGACATCGCCGATGCCGGTGCCAAGGGCTTTGGCAACCGCCTCTTTGGCCGCCCAGCGAGCCGCCAGCGACGGCACGCGTCCGTTGCAGTAGTCGATTTCGTCCGGCGTGAAAATGCGTTCTAAGAAATGGTCGCCAAAGCGGTTGATGGTTTTGGCGATGCGGTTGGTTTCGATAATATCAACACCAATAACGGTCATGGTTTGCTGAACACCTGGGTACTGAAACCTTTGATCAGATATGCTTCCAGATCCGGTTCGGTTTCGGGATGTTTGGATTTGATAGTTTTTTTCGTTGCTTCGACCAGTCCGGTCACGTGGTGGTAAACCGCCGGGCTGATCACAATTTCGCCCCGATCGGCGCCATCGCAGTAGCGGGTGGCCCGGTTGACGGTGTTGCCGATGACGGTATACTCCATCTGTTCCTCGGAACCGATAAAGCCTTGCAGCACCGCCCCGGTATGGATGCCAATGCCGATTTGATAAATAGGATGGCCCCCGCGCTGCCATTCCAGGCTCAACCGCCGAACCGCGTGCTGCATCTCTAACGCGGCGCGGACGGCGTTTTCCCACTGCTTGCCGTCCGGGTCGGGATCGGGGCTGCCGAACACGGCCAGGATCGCATCGCCGATATATTTGTCCACCGTCCCGTTATATTGAAAGATAATCGGGATACAAACCCCAAACAGTTGGTTAAGCATTTTCATAACATCGCTGGGATCCATTTGGGCGCTCAGGGCTGTAAAGCCGCGTACGTCAGATTGCAAAATGGTGACCGGCTCCACTCGCTCCCCGCCCAAACCGAGCCGCTCAGGCTGCTTGAGCACATTTTCCAGATGGGCCGCCACTTGAGGCGAGAACTGCCGCAGCAGGTTAGAGCGCACAATCCGCTCGCGAGTTAGATTTTCTTGCAGTAGATGATTTTTGACAAACATCGCCGTTTGATTGGCCATCGCCATCAGCAAGTGCAGATCATCGTCGCTAAAGGCATCATCGGCCACGTAATTGTCCACATAAACAATGCCCAACACATCACCCTGCCAAATTAGCGGCGCGTACATAGCGCATTTGGTGCCATGCGAGACGATGCTATCGGTCAGTTTGCCCAGTTCGCCGGTGAGCCGGTAGCTCCAAATAAACGCTTCATGTTTGTCGATAGCCATCCGAGCCAGATACAGGCTGACGGACGGTTTAGCATGCTCCGGTACATAGGCTTTTAAGCGCAGCATCCGTTCTTCAAGCAGCAGCACGGCCCCGCGTTGCGCCCCGGAAATCGTGCGGCACAGATGCTCGACCACCGTTTTTAGCAGCGGCTCAACGTCCACGGCCGTACCCAAGGCGGTACCCAGTTCGTAAAAGGCGGCCAGCCGGTTGCGAATGGTTTCCAACAGCTTGACCGATTTCCTGACCATGATCAAACTTTCGGGCGGTTCATTGGCGCTGACCGAGTCGGCTAAGATGCCGCGTTCAGGGCCTTCGCGACTGTCCTCTTGATCAATGGTGATCGGCTGCGTGTCGAAATCGTTGAAGGAATCCGGCGCTTCCGGTGTGGGTTCGATAAGATATAGCTCGGTGCGGCCAATCTTAATCCGGTCTAAGGGCATAACCAGGGTCTTTTCATCAATTCGCTCGCCGTTGATAAAAGTGCCGCCGCGACTGCTGACATCTTGCAGCCAATACCGTTTGTGTTCAAAGGTCAAACGGGCATGCCGGCGTGAAACGGTCGTGTCCGGGCTTAAGTCCAAATCAACCGTCCAATCACCGGAGGCCCGGCCAATCATAACCTCATCTTCTTCGGTCTCGAACTGCTTTATGGGGTTGGAAAGGTATTGGTACTCGATAGTAATCATATCGCTACCCAACTGAGCTTGCTAAGCATACAATCAACCCGCCGGATCGTGCAACATACGGCCCATAAGCCGGAGGGTTTTTTCAAGTTCGGCTTGCCAGACCTCGGGTTTAGGATGGAGGGGCAGCATAATCTGCCGCCGGTCGACCTGGGTTGCCGGGCTGAGATGTCGCGCCAGGCCAACCCGGTCGATATCCTCCAGGCTTTCGGCCCGGATCACAATCTGACCGGATTCGGTTACAATGGCTTGAATCCCGGCCTCGAGCGCCATAATCTTGAGCTTGAGTTGGTAGAGCAAGTTAGCTACCGGCTCCGGCAAATCGCCAAAGCGATCTTGCAGTTCGCCGGCCATTTCATCGATGCCGCGCAGGGTGGTCAGGCCGGCCAAACGCCGGTAGAGACGGAAGCGCAGTTTTTCTTCGGGCAGATAATCTTCGGGCATGAAGGCCGGGATGGGCAGGTTGAGTTGGATGCCCTCGGATAGCGGGTTGAGGTAGGCGGTCGCTTCTTCGCGGGTCACGGAGCGCGGGTCCTCGCCGCTGATTTCTCGGATGGCCTGGGTCAGCAGCCGGGTGTAGAGATCAAACCCGACGGCGGCAATCTGGCCGTGCTGCTTGGCCCCCAGCAGTTCTCCCGCGCCGCGAATTTCCAGATCGCGCATGGCGATGCGGAAACCGGAGCCCAGATCGCTGGCCTCGGCGATGGCCTCCAGCCGCTTATTGGCGTCGGCATTGAGTTGGTGGTGTTTGGGCGTAAGCAGGTAGGCGTAGGCTTGCACCGCGCCCCGACCAACGCGCCCGCGCAGTTGATACAGTTGGGCCAGCCCCATCCGGTCGGCCCGGTCGATGATAATTGTATTGACGTTGGGCATGTCCAGCCCGCTCTCGACGATGGTCGTACACACCAGCACGTCGAACTCGCCGGCCACGAAGCTGACCATGATCCGCTCAAGCTGACGGGGACTCATCTGACCGTGAGCCACTTCTACCCGCGCATCCGGCACAATGTTGCGCAGCCGGTTGGCTTTTTGCTCGATGCCCTGCAATTCGGTGCGCCGCCGCATGGTGGAATTGCGTTGGGCATCGATCGCTGGGTTATGCTCTTCGGCGGGCTCGACAATATTCGCGATTGTATCGCCTTCCCCAAGACGCAACGGGCGACCGACATGATGACCGGAGCCCCATCGCTGGTCGATCCGCGGCAATTGACCGAGTTGGGCGTGCGTACGGCCGTCAAGCCGCAAACCCCGGGCCGTTGACCCGATGTCGCTGGAATGAGAAAATAGTAGTCATGAAGACATTGTCGCGCAAAAACCTTCTGTCGCTGCTGCCTTGTTCTCGTGGCGTTGCGCTGTTGAGCGTTGCGGCCGTGGTATCGCTGGGCTGTACGCAGCAGCCGACACCCGCGCCGGAGCCAGCGAAGCCCGCTTTGTCCGATGGGAATAACGTATCGGCCAGCCAGGCTGACGAGGATGCGGCCGCGCCAGCGCACGAATCGACCGAGCCCGCACCGAATCCGTCAGAAGCCACCGAGGCCCAGAATCCCTCGCCACCGGCGGAGCCGGGGCCGGATCGTGTCGAGACGCCGAAACAGGCGATTCCGGCGGCAAGTGATGCGGCTGATGTCGAAACTCGGGTGGAGCGGCCGCATGTTGCCGGTCGTATTTTTGACGTGAAATTGACCGAGGGACACGAAGCCATCTGCAAGGTCGGCGTGGGCGATGCCATGCCAACCATCGAATTGCCGAATCTGGACGGGGCGCCGACATCGATATCCAGCTTGTTGGGCCGCCGCGCCACGGTCGTGGTCTTTTACGACCAGAAACATGCCTTTGCCCGGATGCAGTTGGCGGACATTACCCCCGATGTGATTGAACCGTTTGCGGATCAGGGCGTGCAGGTCGTGGCTGTCGCGGTCGATCAATCGGCAGCCGAAGCACGGGATAGTTTGACTTTGGCTGGCGCCGAGCTGCCAACACTAGTGGATGCGAACGGCGAAGCGTTTGCACAAGTTGGCAGTAGCCGTTTGCCACGTACCTATGTGCTCGACGGCGAGGGCAAGATCGTATGGTTCGATATCGAGTATTCACGTAGCACTCGGCGAGAACTGGTGGCGGCGGTCGCGCACTTGACCGGTGAACAGGAGACTTCGGTCTCGGTTGGCGACGAAGCTCAGGCGCGAGCAACGGCCCCCAAAACGCCCGAAGCAGACGTGCGGCCGATGTAATTTTCTCGCGACCGCGCCCCTTGCGCCGATGAGTTGCGGATCGCTAGAAGAGTATCGTTTCTGAGGCAAAGACCCCGGCCCGTTCGAGCGACTCATCGTCCGACCAGTTGCCGATCGCTTGGATATCGAAGAAGGATCGCTTTCCTGTCTTTCGTTGGTAGCGTAGCCCGATGCCCAAGACACCGGTTCCGCCGGGGGCTTCGAAAGCGATCTCTGGCGTGAGCGAACTGTCTTCGTTCGAGCCGAAGAGTTGAACGCCCAGGGCGACGCCTGTCGTGTTGTCGGCAGTTCCACGAGCGATGGCGACGAGCGGGCTTACTTCGAAGGCGCTGCGCAGGCGGTCGAAGTTGCCGCCGCTAATCGGCCTCCAATCCGGTGTCGCATAGAAAGCGTTGGCATAGAAAACGGCAGTCTCCCAATGGGCCATGTGGGCGAGATGACCATGCATATGCCGCGTGTAGTTGCTTTCAAGCACGAACAGTTGACCGTCGGCGCTGCTGGATTCCCACTTGCCCATGTCCCGGCCGGAAACCGCACACGGACCGAAGTAACGCGTTAGCGAGAACGCCGCGTAGTCGCGATCCGGCAAGTCGCTGTGGCTGGGAGCCACGCGGGCGTAGGTCGCTTCCATGAGCATCAAGCGATATTCAGCAGTGGAATGAATACCATACAGGTCAGAAGACGCGGTGTATGCATCGACGTCGTCGAACGCGTAAAACGCCTGAATGTTTAAGTTGCTCAAGTCGCCAACATAGACGGTGTTCTTGTTTATCGCCACGCCGACGATGTCGTCGTTCATCAAGAGCCGGTTGTGAAGCTGGAAGGGAAAACGGCCAACGACAAAATGATAATCGCGCGGTGTAAACTCTTGCCCGGTTAGGCCTTGGATGATGCTGTAGAGTTCCCCTTCAACCCAATAGCGATCGGGAATGCCGGTCGAGTTATCGATGTAGCCGGTTGGCTCGCTCAGTTGGTAGAACGAACCGCCTGTGTTTTCGCGGCCCAGCGGGCGGAATTGAACGTGAGCGCGTTCAGTTCCCGTGAGACGCAGGTCGAAGTCGGCGATGAGATGATGCCCAATTCCGCCCTGTGACTCGCCTCCCTCTTCAAAGGCGAATCCGAACAAGCTGTATTGTCCATAGCCGACAAATCGCGGCTCCCAAGCAAATCCCTCACAACCCGGCCAATGCAGATTGGGATAGGTGCGGATTGGATCCGCACCCAAAAAGTCTTGAAACAGCGTTAACGGTCGCGGCGTCGAAAAGTCTTCGGGTAAACGCAAATGTTTCGAGTACGTCGTGTCATTCAAGTAGCCGACCGGCGGTGGTGAGCCTTCGAAGTCGT
Source organism: Planctomycetales bacterium (assembly GCA_020427265.1). Classification (GTDB taxonomy): domain Bacteria; phylum Planctomycetota; class Planctomycetia; order Pirellulales; family JAGQOS01; genus JAGQOS01. Next base: position 7,527 of record JAGQOS010000088.1, on the reverse strand, counting down.
AGAGATATGAACCGCGTGTGGCCAACTCCTCTTCAAGCGGGGGCAGGTCGATGTCGTCGGTCTCATTAGGGGGCGGTGGAAGTTCGGGAAAGCGCGCCGCGATTGTTGGCAATCGTTCGGTCATTTCGTCGGCGGCCAAGGCGGGAAGACGTTGAACCTCTGAGCTGGGAAAAATCGACGGTAAGGGCGCCGCCTCGTCGGCGCGCATCGGGAACGCTGCCGCTACAAGTAGCACGGCGACGACTAGCAACGTGTTGTACCAGCGAGACTTCATCAGCGTGGCGAAATCCTAGCGAGCCTCTCCGACTGTAACGACACCCCGGTATTCGTCGATCACGACGATTTCGAGCAGGTGTTTCAAATGCGGCGTGCCGATGGCGTCGAGCAGGGTTGGCGGCAAGTGTCGAAAATTCAGGCGAACCTCCAACAAATAGGGACCAGGGCAGTCGGGCAGACGAATGGGGTAGTTGCGACCCATCGTCGCGAGCGGCGGCAACGACGCTTTTGCCACGCGGAAACCCTCCGGTCGGCCGAACGATGCCGGAATGCCGGCCGCGGGTCGCAAAATGTTGACTGGTTGAAAATGACGATTGACGCTCAGCACAACCGAGCGGTCGGTTCCCCGTTGCGTAAGTGCGGTGAACTTGTTTTGAAAGTTCAGCAGGTGCCGATCGGTGGAAATCTTGCCGCTTTCGACGTAGTGGCTGTGGCCGTCGCGCAGGTCGCCGTTTGGGTCGAGATCGCCGCTATGAAAGACGACACAGCCGTCGGGCCCGGTCAGCTTGACTTCCACCCACACCTGGCGCTCCGCGGTAAATCCGGTAGGAAAGCTGTGTCCGCCAAACTTGCTGCGTACATCGACTCTCACGGCGAGTTTGTCGCTGCAGTTGGCCTGTCCGGGCGCCGAAACCAGCAGGCAAGCCGCGTTTCGCAATAGTTCGTACCGTTTGTCGTCGGCAATCCGTAGGTGCTTGCGATTGCTGATGCGTAAATCGCGCAGCGTCTTCTGCTGATGCGGCGTGAGCAGTTCATGCACGCGATAGTCCTTCTCATACATCCAGTCGAGCTTGTGCGGAAACTCCGTATCGGGAAGCAGCGAATAGTCGGGACCCGCGAATGTGTGATCCGAGAGGTGTCGCAGCGGCAACAACTCCGGCGCCAGCCCGGGAACTTCGGCCGCCCGGCCCAACGGACGGCTGGCATCGGGGCACGGCATGCCTTGCACCGGACCCATGTGGCACGATTGACACGTTTGGCCCTGCTGGGCGGCTGGGCTGTTCTGCCACTCGCTATAGGCTTCTTCTAACCGCACTCCCGCCGGACTGGTCACATCGTGGCACGCTCCACAGAACGACGACTTCTTGAGATAAGAGACCTCCGTCGCCGGATGCACCTGGGGCGACTCGGGCAGAAATGGGTCGGTAAATGGTCCGTAAACGCAGCCTTCCAGCAACGTGCCGGGCTCGATTGATATTCTTGCATTCGATTTATACGTGGGCTGCGCCTGCCGATGGCAAACAATACACGTAACGCCTTCCATCGAAATCCGCGCGCGATGCACATTACGCCGCAAACCGTCCTCGCCGAGTGCTGTGCCGATAGGTGTATGGCAACGCGAGCAGAAAGTTCCCATCGTTCCGCTCGTGCGTTCGAGCAACGTTTGATTGAATGCCTCGAAGACGGGGCTGTGCATCGCATAGTGATGCATGGAACGCGACCATTGATCGTACTGTCGAGGATGACACACCTTACATTGCTTGGCCGACGGGAAATCCATTTCCGTTACGGGACGATTACCGCACGTATCGGGTAACTCGAATTCGAGCGCTCCATTGGCGATCCACTGTTCGAGCAGCGCCAGTTGGCCCTTGGTAAGCCACTCTTTGGGATCGTCAGGCATTTGCGGCGAGGCAGGTAGATCGCAATCCACCTGGGCCTCGGCATTCCACTGAACGAGTTCCAGCAGCGGCGAATTCTCGGGGTGAAACGGGACGACGAGCGGATCGCCGTCGTAGTTCTTGCCCGCCAACAGGGCTGCATAGGTCGACAGGTTCACTTCTTCGGTGTTTGGGCCGTGGCAATGAGCGCACTTGATCGCTAACAGTCGATGGATCTCCATCCAATCGCGATCGAGCCGGTGTTCAGCCGCCTGCGCCTCGGCGAACGAGACCGCCAATACGTGCACCAACACCATGAAGAGCGTCGCCAGCGCAATGCCGACGCGTGGAATCCGTTCGCTAAGCAACATCCTGGTCACCTGCCCAAGTCCGTGGCGCATCTCATACCGAGACACCTTGAAAGAGTTATCGGGGCGTTCCGGGCCGCAAATCGCAGCATTCGGCCTGCCCTGTCGCCACGCGAACGACGCGCCTTTTCAGTGTATTAGTACCCAATGCTACAAACGGCACGGAATGCCGAGTGTCGTGGCAGTCCGGATAAGATCTGACGGTCAAGGGAGATGTTCAGCGAAATCCACTGCGGCGAATCGGCCATCGGCGCTCGACGCTCTCGGCAGTAAAATGCCGGTCGTATGGATCGTTGCGAATATATTGTGGCCTGTGCCGTCGGCGTCGAGAGCCTAGTTGCGCACGAACTGCGCTCGCTAGGTTATGGCGAATTGTGTGTCGAGAACGGCCGGGTCCGCCTGCAAGAGGGCCTGTCGGCGCTGTGTCGGATGAACCTTTGGCTGCGCACGGCGGATCGCGTCCAAATCGCACTGGGAAGATTTTCTGCGAACGACTTTGGCGAGCTGTTCGATCGAACTTATGAGCTGCCATGGGACGCGTGGATCCAGGCCGACATGGCGTTTCCCGTGGCCGGCCGATCGCATGGATCGCAGCTATCCAGTGTCCCTGCTTGTCAGAAGATCGTAAAGAAAGCGATTGTTGAGAAACTGCTCAAGGCCCACGCCGCGTCGTCGCTGCCAGAGACGGGCGCCAAAGTACAGGTCGAAGTCATTCTGAAGAACGACGAAGCCACGCTGGTGATCGATACCACCGGACCGAGTTTACACAAGCGCGGTTACCGAACCCGCAACGGCCCCGCACCGCTCAAGGAAACACTCGCCGCGGCGCTCGTGCAGCTGAGTTTCTGGAAACCCGAACGCCCGCTACTCGATCCGTTCTGCGGCAGCGGCACGATTCCGATTGAGGCGGCCATGATCGCGCGACGAATGGCGCCGGGGCTGCGCCGCTCCTTTGCCGCCGAATCATGGCCGGCCGTGCCGCCGCAGTGGTGGAACGCCGCGCGCGACGAAGCACGGCAACTGGAGCAGCCGGACCTGGAGCAACGCGTACTAGGGACGGACATCGACCCGGGCGTGCTACGACAAGCGCGGCGTCACGCGCAAAACGCCGGAGTGTTCGAGTCGGTGCACTTTGAGCCGAAAGCATTTGTCGACCTTTCGAGTCAGCGCAAATACGGTTGCTTGATTGCCAATCCGCCCTACGGCGAACGGCTGAGCAGCGAGCGCGAAACTGTGGAACTCTATCGCACGATGCCGCTGGTGCTGCGCCGCTTGCCAAGCTGGTCGCATTACATTCTTACCTCGCATCCGCAGTTCGAACGAATCGTCGGTCAACCGGCAAATCGTCGTCGTAAATTATACAATGGACGAATCGCGTGTACCTATTTCCAATTTCACGGCCCCAAACCGGGCGAACTTGCAAACGTCGATGAGGTTGCGAATGCCCCCAAGGCCTCGTCGGAACTGCTCGGTACGGAGTTTACGCCGGCTACGCACTCGCCGTGCTCGGGCAGTCCAGCGCCGGCGCGCCCGGTTTTCGGTGGTCTGACGGCGAAGGCCCGCGAACAAGCCGAACTATTTCGCAATCGCTTGACGAAGCGAGCTCGTCATTTGCGACGATGGCCCACGAAGTTCGGTGTTACGTGTTACCGGTTGTACGAGCGTGATATCCCGGAAATTCCCTTGATTGTTGATCGGTATGATGACGATTTGCACTTGGCCGAGTTCGACCGGCCGCACGAACGCACGCCGGCCGAACATGCCGATTGGCTCGAGCTCATGGTCGCGACGGCATGCGACGTGTTAGAGCTGCCGCGCGATCGTGCCTTCTTGAAGCTGCGAGCGAGACAACGCGGATTGTCGCAGTACGAAAAGACCGCCGATCAGAATGCAGTGCGCGTTGTGCAAGAAGGCGGATTGCGATTCGAGGTGAACCTCTCCGATTATCTGGATACGGGTTTGTTTCTCGATCATCGGCAGACGCGCGCGATGTTTCGAGAGGAGTCGGACGGAAAGCGCGTGCTCAATTTGTTTGGATATACAGGCGCGTTTAGCGTCTATGCTGCTGCTGGCGGAGCGATTGCGACCACCACAGTCGATCTGTCGCCTGTTTACCTCGCCTGGGCGGCTCGCAACATGAATCTAAATGAGTTCCACTCGCCCAGTCACTGCCGAATTCGTAGCGATGCGATGGAATTCTTGAATGAGTCGCCGCGCGAACAGGTGTTTGATTTGGCGATTGTGGACCCGCCGACCTATTCCAACAGCAAGCGCACCGACGAGGACTGGGATCTGCAAATGCGGCACGAAGCAATGTTCGCGCGGCTAACCGAACGAATGACGCCCGGTGGCGTGATCTATTTTTCGCATCATTCTCGCCGTTTCAAGTTAGCCGATCAATTACCCGGGATTGCTTCAGTTCGCGAAATTAGCCGGCAAACTGTTCCCGAGGATTTTCGCAATCTCCGCATCCATCGCTGCTGGAGGATGGTTTGCGAGTCTTAGGGGCGCGCGGCGGTCTACTGACCGCATGTGCTTCGCTACCGCTTGGCTATTGAGTACTTGAGTACTGCACGGTTAATCTCGTGTCGTTGCAGGATTTTCAAACCAGATGACGCCCCAGCCGCCGTTCTCTTCGGTCGTGGCGATATCTAGATCGCCATCTCCGTCGAGATCTCCGAGCCAGGCATTGTCCATCTTTTTGCGTGTATCGGCACCGGGCATTTCGATGCTGCACGTTTGCCAATCGTTTGGCGAATGTGCTGCACACGACGAATATGCCATCCATAGATTTCCGCTGCGCGGAATGACGAGTATCTCGGACCGTTCTGGATCACCGTTCAATTCCATAACAGCTACGCCTTTGGGAAAGCTGTCGCCAACTTGGTCGAGAACGACTTCCTGGAACTGCGGATCGTCGCGTCGATTCGTGCGGATGAGGATGATGAGCTTTTCCGCCAACTCGCCTTTGCTGCCGCCCGTGATGACGGAATCCTCAACACCGTCCTGATTCAAGTCGGCGACGGCCATGAACATCGGCTCTTGATGGGCATGCAGCGTCTTGCGCCGCCAGGGGGCGGTGATGCGGGCGGCGCCGGGGTTTTCATACCAGCAGACTTCTTTCCCCCGATCGGGCACGATCAGGTCGATTAGTCCATTACCATTGACGTCGTGCCGGATGCAGTTCATCGGCCAGCGGTTCTTGCCTAGTGTGAATTGTCGCCAATTCTTGGCTTCGTGTTTGCCATCACGCGGTTGTCGATACCACTCTTGAGCGCCGACGATCAAATCGTTGAGTCCGTCGCCGTCGACGTCGGCGACCGTCGGTACGCGACGTTCGTAATCGAAAAGCGTCATCTTTTGCCACTTGGTTCGGTCGCGTACCTGCGATGTTCCCGGGTTGAAAAAGATCCACCCACCATTTGCGACGTAATCGATGTCGCCATCGGCATCGAGATCACCGATGCCCGAGTCCTCGCATTTGCCGTGGGAAAATTCAATGAAATCTTTCCACAGCTCGCGCACCAAATCAGGACCAGGATTAAAGTACAAACGGCTGTAGCGTCCCTCCTCGGCATTGGAAAAGATGTCCAGATCACCGTCGCCATCCCAATCGTGCAAATTGATTCCGTCCGGCCCGTCATCTTTAGGGTCGGGTTGGATCACATTGCAGCGCCAGCCCGTGGGCCCAGTTTGTCCGCGGTAGGTTTTCCAGGGCGCCTCCGCTCGGCAATTGGCTGAAACTACCGCAAGGACGGTGATGGCACAAAAGGCAATGTCACGTTGGATTGAATCTGGCGGCATTCCACACGGTCTCGCTAACTAAGTTCTACTCGAATGTGGTCGACCATATTGCCAAGTACGCCTGGTGCAAACGGACTCTCTAAACCGGCCGATTCGACCAGGTCAATGAACGGCGCCTCTCCACCCCGATGACAGAGATGGATATATCGATTCAAGGCGTCATCGGGATCGGCTTGCGCCGCACGCCAGAATTGCAGGGCGCATACTTCCGCGAGCGTGTAATCGATATAGTAAAACGGGTCGAGATATATGTGCCGCTGCAATTGCCATCGACCGCCCTTGCGAAGATAGGGCACATCGCCATTATCGCGCCACGGCAAGTAAGTTGCCTCCATCTCGAGCCACATTTCGTGCCGTTCGGCGGGTGTGCACGATGGATTGGCATAGACGAGATGCTGAAAATGATCGACTGCTACGCCATAGGGCAAAAAATACATCGCACTCATTAAGTGCAATTGGCGAAACCGTGTCGCGTCGGCACCGAAAAATTTCTCCATGTGGGGCCAGGTAAGGTATTCGAGCCCCATCGAATGAATCTCGCACGCTTCAATGGTTGGCCAAAGATAGTCGATCAACGGTTGGTCGCGACTGCTGTAGTTTTGGAAGGCGTGTCCCATCTCATGCGTGAACACTTCCACGTCGCCCTTGGTGCCGTTGAAATTGGCGAAAATGTAGGGAATGCCCAGTCGGGCAAACGACGTGCAGAAACCGCCGCCGGCTTTACCGTTGCGCACCTTCAGGTCCATCAGCCCGCGGTCGTGCATGAGATGAAAAAAACGAGATAGCTGGGGCGACATGGCGTCGAACATTTCAGCCGCACGCTTGATCATCCAGTCGTGATCACCTTGCGGGCGTGGATTTCCCTGGGGATCGATGAGCGGTTCATCCCAGTACATCAACCGGTCGACGCCCAAACGTTGACCTTGGTGCGAACGCAGGCGGGTGGCCAAGGGCACGACTTCCGTGCGAACCGCGTCACGAAACTGCTCGATGTCGCCGCGCCCGTAGCCGATGCGATAGCGCAGGCGATACGCCAGCGCAATATAGTCGGCATAACCGAGTTTTTCCGCCATGCGAGCGCGAAGTGTGACTTGTGCGTCGTAGATGGCGTCGAGTCGCTCGCCATACGCCGCAAACCAACTCCAGACGACCGACTGCGAGTCGTATCGGGTCTGTCGGTCGGGAGATTCGTGGAATTTGGCGATCTCCGAAAGGTTGTACGAATCGCCTTGGAACGCCAGCTTCGCCGACGCGAGTAACTCGTTGTATTCGGCCGACAATCTCGATTGCTCGATCAGGTCGCCCTCAATCACCGGATCGAATGAAGCGACGTCAGACTCCCAGAGGTTCGTGACTTGCTGGCCATACCGATTTTCGATTTCTCCGCGCAGCGGCGGCTCGAGCAGGCGGCGCTTCAGCCGCACTTCAAGATCCGTGATCTTAGGCGCGAGTTCGTCGCAATACTCGCGCGCCGCCTT
>JAGQOS010000087.1 GCA_020427265.1 Planctomycetales bacterium | reverse complement strand
TAGAAGAAAACCGTTTGCCTACTTCCTATCTGTCCGCAAGACTCAATTGATGGCCTCTCGCGCAAGGTCTGTGCGCCTGCGCAGTGGGCTTTCTACGTCGTTTGGTTCCACTTGTTGTTCACGTTTGGATGAAGGTGTTTGCGACATGCATTCGCTCCGTGTTCTGTCTCTTCCGATCATGGGTTGTCTCGTTTCTCTTGCTGGTCTGCCGGAACCGGCTTGGGCGCAGGAATGTGGATGCGGCGAAAAGGTATACCGATTGAAGACCTATTGCGTCTACGAAGAACGCGAGGAAACAGCATATCGAATTGTGCGTGAAACGGTGTACGACAGCAAAGTCGTCACTTCGTATCGCCCGGTGTGGGAAACTTCGATGCGTGAGCGCCGGTATACGGTCGCGAAGCCGGTATGCGAAACGAGCGAACGCGAGGAACGGTATATTGTTCAACGCCCCGTGTGGGAAACGCGAGAACGCGAAGTCGCCTACGACCGGGTGCGAAATGTTATCGAGACGAGCCAACGCGAGGAACGCTACGTGGTCGCCCGACCGGTTTGGGAAACGCGCGAACGCGAAGAGCGCTACACCGTACGACGTCCGATCATGGAAACGGTTGAGAAGGAACAGCGTTACGTTGTCAATCAGCCGGTAACGACCTATCGCACGGAGTACGTAGATCGAGGCTGCTATACGGATCAGGTCATTCAACATCCAGATGCCGTTCGCAATCGGCTCACCTGGCAGGGTGGCAGCTATGTCGTTGACCCGACGACCGGTCTGACAGCCTATCAGCGGCCGGGGCTCTATTGGACGCCTCAGCATACGCCCGGCCCGACATCAGTACAGCGCGTTTGGAAGCCGAACATCGTCGCCCAGCAAGTTCCGGTAACCCAAGTGGTTGCGCGCGTCGAAACGCGCAAGGTTCCCGTGCAAGTGTGTCGCTATGTGGTCCAGGAGGTCGTCCGACGCGTGCCGCACCAGGTTTGCCGCATGGTCCAGGAAGTCCAAGTGCGCACTGTTCCGGTGCAAACTTGCCGCCAAGTCGTGGAACGAGTGGTCCAAAAAGTTCCGGAACAAGTGTGCCGCACCGTGCAGGAGGTCAAGGTTCGCAAGGTTCCTGTGACCGTCCAGCGCATGGTGTATGAAGAAAAGGTCGAACAGATTCCGGTTCGTACGTGCCGCATGGTCGCTGAACAACAAACGATTCAGGTGCCGCGGACGGTCGAAAAACGCATTCCTTACACACGCACGTACAAGGTGCCCCGGACGGTCGTCATGCGAATTCCGATCGACCCCTGCACCGGCGCCGAATTAAGAACGTCACCCGCTCCAAGTCCTGCAGCGCCGACAATGCCCCCACGGGCCAGCTCGCCTGCAGGGGCGCGCTCCGGCACGTCGACGGCGCCGGATGTTTCGGCGCCGTTGCGCGATGTTCCTCGCCGCACGTTTGAAGCCGAGAAGCCGATCATCGATGAAGCTGAAAAAAGCGATGACTCGAACGCACCTATTCCCGGTCCAGTCGAAGAATTCCAACAACGCCCGGCGGATGACCCGTTCGACGACGTGAATCAAACAACTTAAGAACTTTTTCCAATCTAGCGACTTCTTCGTCTGATATCTCCCCATGGCTAGCACTTCGCACGACGACGAAGCTGCCGCAACAGCGCGGCTGCACGATGAACGTGTTGCGCTAGTGGGTAGAATGGCCAGCATGAGCCGCCGCGACGCGACGCGACTGATCGTCCGCGAAGGTGGTGTTTGTCTCGACGAACCCGATGCTACCGCCACGCTAATTGTCCTTGGCGACGAAGAACTCTTGCCGGCGAGTCCGGGAAACGATGGCGACTTTGACGCCGCGATCTTTGCCGCTGCCGATGCCGGAAAACTCGCAATTATCTCCGAAACCGAGCTTTGGCAACGCCTCGGCCTGGTCGAGCCGGATCGTAAACTCTATACACCGGCGATGCTCGCAGATTTGCTCAATGTCTCCGTTTCGGTCGTGCGGCGTTGGCGTCGCAGGGGCCTGATCAAACCGGCGCGCGAAGTAAAACGACTCGCCTATTTCGATTTTCAGGAAGTCGCATCGGCACGACGTCTCGCTGAATTGTTATCGGCCGGCTGCTCTGCACAGACGATCGAACGCAAGCTCGCCGATTTGCAGCGGTATGTGGCCCGTCTTAGCCGGCCCCTGGCTCAACTCTCTGTCATTGTCGAGGGTAAGCAATTGCTCCTTCGACAGGGCGATGGCCTGGTCGAGCCGGGTGGCCAAATGCGTCTCGATTTTGATGCAGTTCGGCACGCTGACAGTGCTCCTGCGGCACCGAGCATTGCTTTACCAGAGCCAACGGCCGAACCGCCCACGATGGATGGTTTGATCTACGAAGCGACCGCGCTCGAAGACGCTGGCCATCTGGATCAAGCGATCGACGTGTATCGCGCCACCTTGGCCGCCGCCGGTCCCCTCGCCGAAGTCAATTTCGCCTTAGCGGAATTGCTTTATCGCACGGGCGACCTCAATGCGGCTCGCGAGCGGTACTACATGGCGATTGAAGTCGACGAAGAGTATGTCGAAGCGCGAGCTAACCTTGGTTGTTTGCTGGCGGAACTTGGCCGGGTGGATCTGGCGATCGCGGCGTTTCGAGGCGCGCTCGCATGTCATGAGGCCTATCCCGATGCACACTATCATCTGGCCCGTCTACTGGAAGGCGTCGATGAAGGTAGTGAAGCGCGCGAGCATTGGCAAACGTTTCTAGAGCTAGCGCCCGACAGTCCGTGGGCGGAAGAAGCTCGACGGCGCCTGATCAACTGATCCTGCCGTTTCATATCAATTTGCGGTGCGTTGACAAAATCGCCGCTCCTGAGGGGCACATTTTTCCCGGCAAGTGCTATAATGCTTGCGCGTTCGCCCCAAGAAAATGCCCGCTACGTGCTAAGTTGCCAACTGTGTTGTTGCCATGAATGCTTTCATCTTGGTGCTGTCGATCGGGGTTCAATTTGCGACAGCCCTGTACGCACTTACGTTGATTCGTTCAACCGGCAAGTCGATCGGATGGGTGTTGTTGGCCGCGGCGCTCACACTCATGGGCATTCGCCGCTGCATCACGCTCTACAACCAATGGTCTGGATTCCGACACGCGCATCTGCAAACGGAACTTGTCGCTCTGTTCATTTCGGTGCTCATGTTCGTCGGCATTCTGTTCATCGCGTCGACAATTCGCAAGCTCCGGCATGTCGAAGAAATCACGCGATTGAATCAACAGTTGGAGCGCGAACGGGGAATTCTCAATACGCTGGTCGAGCGTATGCCCGACGCCATTTATTTCAAAGACAGGGCCAGCCGCTTTGTCCGAGTGAACCCCGGTGCCTGTCGAATCTTCGGCGCATCGGACCCTGAAAGCGTCGTCGGGAAGTCCGATGCCGATTTTTTCCGCGCCGGCGAAGCGGCGGAATACCTGGCCGACGAGCAACGCGTAATGGAAACGGATCAACCCTTGATCGGCAAAGAAGAGCACGAATGCTGGCAAGATGGCGAAATGCACTGGGTATTGACTACTAAAATGCCCTGGCACGACCAGCATGGCAACACGGTCGGTACGTTTGGCATCTCACGGGACATTACCGATTTGAAAGCCGTGGAAGAAGCTTTGGAGAATGCTAACGAGGAGCTGCGGCGGAGTAATGTCGATCTGGAGCATTTTGCCTATGTGGCCTCGCACGATTTACAGGAACCACTGCGCGCAGTAACCGGGTACTGCCAGTTACTCGAACGCGGCGTCGGCGATAAGTTATCGGCGAAAGAGAAGTCGTTTCTACGCGGGGCGATTGAAGGCGCCACACGCATGCATGGAATGATTGAGGATTTGTTGGAGTATTCGCGTGTTCACCGCAAAGGCGAAGCGATGGGCGTGACCGATATGAATGCGGTCTTCGAGCAAGCGAAAGCGAGCATTTCGGCGGCTGCTGAATCGGCACACGCTGACATCACGGCAGATCCGCTGCCCAAGATTACTGCCGACGAGAAACAGATGGTGCGGTTGCTACAGAATCTACTGGGCAATGCGCTGAAATATCGCGGCACGAAGTGTCCAGAAATACACGTTTCAGCCGAAGATGGTGCTGATACCTGGGATTTCTCCGTCGCCGACAATGGCATCGGCATCGACCCCAAGTTTCACGAAAAGATATTCCTGCTCTTTCAGCGTCTGCACTCGCGTGCGCAGGTCGAAGGCACAGGCCTAGGGTTGGCGATTTGCAAACGGATCGTCGACCGGCATGGCGGACGAATCTGGGTCGAATCGCAACCCGACGAAGGAGCGACATTTCACTTTACGATTCAGAAGTCGCTGGGCAAGACCACGCATGCGCGCATGCCGGTCGATGCTTGAGGCTCGCCCAAACGAACGCCACGCTTGGGGGCCGAATTCCTGACATTCGGCTCGCTCGATCGCCTACTTCTTCGCAGACACGAGTGGGAAATCGAACTTCCGTTCACCATCTTCCAAGATTTCAACGGCAAGCTCACTCCTGCGGTTGTAGCAATCCGGAACGTACATTTCCGTGGCGATCGCCGGCTCGCCGCTGTCGGCAATTCGTCCCGCAACTTGGCGTCGCGCTGTGATTTCAACGCGTTTCTTTCCGACTGTAGATTCGAGGCGGTACTTGCCTTCGACAATTCTCGAAGCCCAGCTACCTGAGGCCCCATCGGCCGCGCGGAAGATAATTTCGCCCTGTTCGACCGGTGTGCCGTCGAACGTCACGTTCCCAGAAATGGAATAGGTGACTGGGCCGCTTGGGCCACACCCGCTAATAACCGCGAGCACTGCTCCGCGGATCCACAAGGAACGCATGGCGACCGCGAGGGTGTCTACATATCTCAGATTTTTCGCCATTCGATCTCTCAGCACTCGGAAGAAACGTTGGATTAATTGAACGACACAATTTCTGTACGCGCGCGTGTACCCAAGGCGCGCCAGATTTTGAGCTCGATCGAATCTGTGAAAAACCGCACGGAGCCGTCGGCCAGACCGGCCATCACGCCGCCGGGATGGTAACTACGAGCGAAAATGTACTTTTCAATGTCATCGGCTACGGTAATGCAGGGAGAACCTGGAAAATTTTCGTCTTTGCATTTCCAAACACGGTCGGCCAGCGTTGTATTGGGAGGCTCTTCCGTACTGAACCCAAATCCTGAATGCTGTCCGCCGCCCCAATAGCCGCCTCCGCCGCCCCAGCCATCGTCGCCCTTCTGTCCGCGGATCTTCACTTCGCTCGAAAGCAATGTATTGGACGTGCCATCGCGAATATCGGCGATACGTGTCGCCGAGTTGGCATAGAAGATGCCGTTCAATTCGTGAATTCCATAGTCTGGATATGGCGGACGATTGATTAGGATCGGCCCATCGTTGGCGCACCCAACGTAGTTGCCTTGAAATCCGTAGCCACCGCTACGCTTTCCCCCGCCACCGCCAAATCCCGGAGCGCCCGGATCGGAAGGGCAAACAAAAGCCTCCACGACCAGATCTTTAAGATGTGGCGGCGTGTCCATAATCCACAGGCCGTTCCAATCTTGATATTCGTCGTACGCCGGTGTTTGTTCGATATAAGGCCAGAGCTGTTGAAACCAAGTATCGCGGCGATGAAACGTCGTCGAAGCTTCATCGAGCGTTCCGTAGGGAAAGTTGCCGATCGCCGTATGATAATTGTGTAGCGATAACCCGATCTGCTTGAGATTATTGCTGCATTGCATTCGTCGCGCCGCCTCTCGCGCGCTTTGCACGGCCGGCAACAACAGCGCGACCAAAATGCCAATGATCGCGATCACGACCAAGAGTTCGACGAGGGTGAAACCAATTCTGGGGCGCACTCGGGCGTTCATGACTACGTGCTTTCAGAACGATTGGCTAACTTTCAGGATGAGTTGCTACGGGCCTTCGACGACAATAGAAAGATCATTCTGGCCGCGTGTCACGGGATAAGTGTCCCGCAACAAGATCGGCACGGCCGATTGTGATTCGTCCATCGGCGGCACAATCGTTACGCGATGCTCACCTGCAACGGCGCCGGCCACGCGAGTTCCCTCGACGACCGTGTTCAGGGAAAATGTGCCATCCGCCGCGATCTCGCCAAATGCATTGAGCCTGGCGCCCTCTTGGCAATGAAACTCAATCGCGCCGCCGGCGAGTGGCTCACCATTGGGCAACAGCACCTTACCAACGACCGGAAACGTTTCTGTTTTAGGGGCAGGCCTCCCGCATCCAATGACAACCGTTGCGATCAGCGTTCCTAACGCCAGTTCGTGAATAAGTTGCCATCTTCGCACGGTTACCAACCTCCCGAGATGATTTCGCCGTCGACCGGGTCGCAGATGCGTTTCCAGAGCTGCTCATCGATGCTTCCGCTAATGAATCGGACGTTACCGTCGGCAACGCAAACATTCATTCCGCCAGCATGTGGCGACTGCGCGCGTGTGTAGTCGCAACCGAGAATCCAATCGGGCGACACTTGAAACATATTGCAGCCGTTCGCCAGATTCGATTCCTGAGGGGTTGGGCCATTCATACAGAATTGTGCCCTCCAGACGGTATTCGAATCCGCCCACAAGTTTCCCATGGTGGACGACGAGTTCGGATTCCCACTGCTACCACACGTACCATAGCGTTCGGCAAACATCAATGAATTTGAAGTGCCATCGCGGATCCTAGCGATGGTCGTTGCTCCTTCGGTGGAAAGGTTCATCCGATCACCAAAAATGAGAAAATTGGCCGCGTAATTGCCGATCGCCCAAAAGTGCGCGCCGCCGTGCGTTGTCGCTCCAAGCACTCCGGAATTTGGCCGATCTGGGCAGAGATAGGTGGGAACGGACGTGAAGATCAGCCGCTTGCCACCGACAACCGTATTGACGTTGCGATTCGCACCTTCGAAGAGCGCCGTCTGCTCGACATAAGGCAGAAGATAAACGAATACGGTCGCGCCCACAAAATCTTTATACGGGCCCTCGACAAGAATTCGCGAACTCGACCAATTGCCCCCAGGTGGAGTGATCGCATTTACACAGAGCGGAGGAAAGACATTGAAGGCCGTATGGCAGTTATGCGCCGCGAGCCCGATTTGTTTCAAGTTATTCGCGCACTGAGTTCGCCGGGCAGCGGAACGCGCGCTTTGCACGGCCGGCAACAGCAGCGCGACCAAGATGCCGATGATCGCGATCACGACCAAGAGTTCGACCAATGTGAAGGCGGCGTGCGGCGCGGTCTGCGAAGGTCGATTCGAGCGGCTCGTCACGTTTCGTTCCCTCGCGGCTTATATCTGGATATCCAATTTCGATCGCCGGCGTGCCTGATTCGAACCGACTTCAACGACGCCGCGAGCGACGCAACGGGAGACCGACCAAGCCCATGACGAGCAGCAGGGCCGTCGAAGGTTCGGGGATGGGTGCCCCGCCCTCAATACTAATTTCCGTGAGGCCCCACTTGTCACCGGTCGTTGTGCTGCCATCGAAGGCCAAACGTACGTACCTCGCTGCATCAAACGCCGAGCCTGTGGCGTGAGCGTTGGAGCCGTTGCCCGCATCGGCCCAACTGTATAGCGTTCCCGGTGAGTAGGACACATTATCCGAACTATAGGAAATCGTGACGTCGTTGGCCGTACCCAAGCCAAAAGACGAAAACGCAAACGTCGTGACGGTCACTTCGGAAATACTGAAGGCTCCCCCGAGGTCGAACGTAATCGTCGATGCCAATGGTGTCGGATCCCACGCCACCATCGTATTTGCTGGCCCCACCGTAGGGTTAGAGTTCGGGTGGACTGCACCATCGTTTAAGTCACCAGCAGCGAAAGGCGTATTGAGTTGTCCGAGGGTAGAACCATGAATGTCATCAAGGTAAAACGTGCCGCCGCTGAAACCTGGTGCAACGGAGTAGCTGTAGGTCGCCGTTTCCGACAAAAGTGCCGCCTTGGCGGCGGGTGCGAGGACCAGAACGATTCCCAAAACCATTGCGCTGTTAGTGATTTGCTTCAACATGGTCTTTCCCCTTGTCTTAATTGAATCGGTGTCATTTCGATGTCTTGAGATTTGTTGCGGCGCCGCCTGGCATTGCCGTTAGCTCTGCCTGCGTCGTCGCCGCGAAGCTAATCCGACCAGCCCCAGGCCGAGCAGCACGATCGACGTCGGCTCGGGAATCGTCGCGGCGCGGAAAGCGTTCGAATTCATGACCAACTGAATTTCTTCTTGTGTGAGAGCACGGTTGAAATACGCCGCATCGTCCAAAAGGCCATTGAAGCGGAACGACCCGCCCGTATCGCCGCCAGCGCCGATGCTCAACGGATTAGGATCGGTCATCGGATCGTACGTGTCGGACGTTGTGGAGTTCTCCAGCACGCCGTTGACGTAGATGCTCTTGGTATTCGTGGCGTCGTCGAAGCTGATCGCCAGATGCACGAGGTCGCTGGTTACCGGCGACGTGCTGTTGAGCACGTCCCACTGATTGTTGGCGTCGTCACCTGTCCAGAATGACCAGTTCGTGTCGCCGGGAAGAGCGTAGAGGATGAATCCCCGGAACGTGCCGACCGGTGCACCGTCGCGCGATGTGACGGCGGCCCGATGCGCAGCGGCGCCGCCATCGACGCGAGCCCAAGTGGTGTAAGTGAAACTGGCCGTGTTAAGGGCCGAATCGAATCCGACGCTAATGAACTCCGACGATCCATTGAAGAGGGCGGCCGTTCCGGTGCGAACCGTAGCGCCGGGCTCGCCGAACGTAACGCCGGTGGGTGTGCCGTCGTAACTGGGGTTGTTGGGCAACGCCCCCCAAGAATCGACAACCGAACCGGCGCCGCTCGTGCCGAGCGGCTCATCGAGCGCCCAGTTGGCTACGAGTCCGGAAACACCAGCCTGAGCCGTGCCGGTAGAAAGGGCGACACAGGCGATTGCCACCATGGCGACGGCCACGTTGGTCTGCGCCCGACGCGAACGACGACACACCAGGCCGAGGACTCCTAATCCAAACAATACGAATGTCGAGGGCTCGGGAACGAAATTGCCAAACTTCACTTCGCCCAAGCCAATGCGATCGCCGCCGCTGGCAAAGCCGAAGTAGTTGTCGGTAATCGTAAAGCGAACGGCGTTCGCGGCGGTTGTCGCAAAGGAAAACGACTGGGCATCAATCGCGCCGGCCGAATCGAGCGCCAATTGAATGTTCACCGGGTTGGAGAAGGGACCGCTCGTGCCGCTGTTGGAAAAGGTAAGCGTAATGTCGCGAGCCTGATTGCCGCCGTTCGATTGAGCGTAGTTCCATACGTTGACTTCAGCCAACGCGAAGGTGCCGCCAAGATCAAACGTGAGTACGGCCGGACCAGCAACCGCTAGGTAGTCGCTGCCGCCGCCGCCCGGTGCATTCGTGACCCAGCTATTCACGTTCGAGCCGCTCGAAGCATGCGTCGAAGTGGGATCAAAAGGAGGACCGGAGAGGCCGCTGTTGTCGATGATTTGACCGACAGGGAAGAACTCAGAGCCAGTATTCACGGCAACGCCTGTCGGTGTAATCGTGGTGATCGTGCCGGCATGCACCGTCGACGCGCTAAGTATGGCGGCTACGACAAGCAACGTCGCGATAGTCTTGGCCCTGGCCATTTGCCGACGCACGCGACGGCTCGCCAATCCGAACAACCCAAGTCCGAGCAGCAAGGCGCTCGACGGTTCGGGAACGCCGCCGAAGACAGAAAACGCCACTTCGCCAAGTCCCACCCGATCGCCACCTGGAGGGCCGAAGCCGCGGAAGTTATCGGTCGGGATTAATTCGACGTAGCGAGCGACAAGCGGCTGATCAAAGTCGAAGCTGTTGCGCGGCGTGACGAGATTGCTGCTAATCGTAAAGGTTGGATTGTAGGGCACAGAGGTGCCGAACCCACCCAGCCCGTCGGCCTCGCGGGCGAATTGCAGATCGAACACACGCACGCCGTTCGCGTTTCCATCGGCGTACCCCCAGATGCTGATTTCACCTAGGAACCGATCGGTTCCCAGGTCGAAAATAAGCCGCGGACCAGGTGTCGGCGTGGGAGCAAAGTAGTCGCCGCCTCCGCCGTTGGGGGCGTTTGTCACCCAAGTTGATCCACCGATTAAGTTGTGCGGTTCCGCGGCATCGAATGCCGTTCCAGCGCCTTCGATCAAGTTGCTCACAACAAACAGATCCGATCCAGACGTATCGGAACTGACGGACGAAATGTTGTAGAACGTGGCGGCAATTGAATTCGCTGGTCCGGCGACGAAACACAACCCGACCAAAACGAGAGTGGCTAGCGTTCGATAAACTGCGCGGCGACGCCGTCCAGCGACAATCGCTACGAATCCCAAGCCAAGCAGCGCTAAGGTCGACGGTTCCGGCACTTTGCCGGCAATCGCCAGGATCTCGCCTCGCGTTAGGACTGTGCTATAAACTCGGATTTCATCAGCCAAGCCAACGAATCGTTCACCGGTTCCGGGGCCGTCGAACAAGTGGTAGGCGTTCGTCGTAGCAATCCAATTTGCAGTATGTCCGGCGTTCGTGCCGACATCGATGCCATTGAGATAGAACGTGACCCCCGTCGTGCTGCTCTTGGTCATGGCAATGTGTTGCCATTGCCCGGCGACTACATCGCCCGCCGGCGCGGTGGAATCGACCACGCCGAGCCCGGTAACTCGAATTCGATTGCCCGAGAGACCGAAGGCCCAGCCCTGGCCTCCCACGTCGGCGGCAATCACGCGCTGCGAACCTGTCGTTGCGTTGGGATTGACCCAAGCCATTACTGTGAAGTCGTTTGTCAGGGTTCCATACTTCGAGGAACCGCCCATGTTCCACTCTCCGGAACTAGCGCTGATTCCGGCGGTAAAACCGTGGCCGCTGCCACCCAGACCAATATCTCCGTAGGCTCCCAGGGGAATTGCCGCCTGCTGATAAAGGTGTCCAGATCCCGTTTCGGCAGCATTCTCCGGCGATGCAGCCGTGTCGATCATCGGGCCGGGACTTGCCTGCTCGAGATTGTAATAGCCTATAAGCGCGGCATTCGTGGGTGCGGCGAACAAACTCGCCAGGCTAAGCAGGGCTGAGGTAAAGACGTATTGCGAGAATCGACGGGCTCGGGTCTGGATGGTTGTGGGACTCATGTGCGCGTTCCTTTCGAATAGTCGGTTGTGCGTTTAGAGCGAATCGTGTTCTTAAACCGGGAATAGAAATCGTATGGCCTAGGCGAGCAATCGAATGCGTCGCCGCAGTAAGGTTTTTTCTAGGCGATGGTGCGCCTGCCAGGGATCTCGATGAGTTATTCGTTGCATGGAAGTTTCTCCGTCGAATCGTGCATGAGGTTTTGGTGTTACTTGATTGCTACAAAACTAAATGGATCGTACGCCGTGCTCTCGCATACGGCGGCCGTCCGGAATCTCTGGTGCTCGCGCTGCGGCCTGCGCCACACGAAAACAAACGAGATTCGGGACGAGTGTTGACACTTCATGGAATGTTCTCAGCTCCTCATGGCTCGGTAGCGTTTAATGGCTCCAGCGATTGGAACGGCGGCAGCTCGCACTGCTGGCCGTTTTGTTGCTGCGGCGTGCATAGCGGGCGTTGGTCGTGAACTTGGTCTTGGCTGACACGGGCTTGATGCGTTTGGCGAAACGTAGGCTCAGGCGTTCGCGACGATCGTCGTCTTCATTCCAGTCACAGTCGGCGTAAGCGGTTTTGACTTCTTGTGGCGACATGCGAGGGCTCCTTAAATGCTACATTTTAAATGGCTTTTCAGCATTCATCTCTTACCGCTATTTGCTGGTTCTACTTTCCAGCACTTTTACCGGGCCGAACTTAAAAAGCTCGAATTCCGGTCGCTGCTTCAATCGTCAGCCGATTCGCGTCACGAATCGGAGGATTGCCGCAGCGATCAGAATTCGCCGCAGGCCGCTATTTCCGGCGATTCTTGTGCGTCGCACCTCCTTTCGCAGTCAACGAAAAAAGGGCACCCCAGACACCGTTGCCAGCCAGCGTCGAAGACGCGACGGCGCACGGGGCCTGGAATGCCCTCTTTAATGAATCACACGAGTTGCTTCGAATCATTGGCTCGTAGCTAGGCTCGAGAATGGAATGTGCCAACGACCAATGCAGCTCGTACGAATGAGGTGAAACAAAAAAGCGTGAAGAAAGTCTCGACCATGGCGGCTTGCCATGCTACGGAGGATCCGTTTTGGAGAATTTCTTCACGCCCTTTATGCTTCGCTCGATAGAACCGAATTCAGATCACTGGCCAAAAAACTCTGTTTTCTGGGGTCAAACGGGCTTTCTGAACACTCAGAAACAAAAAACTTACCCGTGTCAATTAAGCCTAATCAAAACGAAATGTGAAGTCTAGCGAAATGCAGGGTTTTTCTGATGTTTCCTGCTTTGCGGGGGACGGCGTCAGCAGGGAGGACCTTGCACCAGCAGATTCTCGAAAATCAACGCGACCAAACACGAATCTCTTCAGCGCATCGAAGTGTCGAAAATCGGATGCGCAGCAAGCGATGCCGGCTACTTTCCCAGTTCATGCGCGCTGCCGTCGCTTGCCTGATCAATTTTCGCCGTCCAGACCACCTTTTTTTCGGCATCGAGAATTTCAACGATCGCGCCCGACAGGCGGTCGCCGACTTCCTGGCGATTGTAAATCTTCAAGGCGACAATCTCCTTAATACCTTTTAAGTCGACCATCCACCAAGGGTCTTTTTCATTATTGGTATGTGTGACTGAATTCTCGGCATACACCTGAGCGGTGTTTCCATCGTTGCCGCGTTTCGCTTCGCCGCCAGAAGCGACCGAAGATTGCGAGGCTTCGCCCGCTGATTGAATTGGTTTATCGTTCCCTTTTTCCTTGATCTCGACTTCCGCCAGCGACAGGATCTTGCCGTCACCTTCTAAGCGAACGCGAACAAATTGGCCCTTGGCCGGCAACTTCGCCTGAGCGTTTTCGGGCGTTGGTTCTTCCTCTTTCGGTTTAGCCGGCGCCAAGTCCACGCCCCGAATGACTTCCAACCCAGGAACGGCCTGCGCCAGATCGGCGGCGCCGGCTTCGGAAACACTCGTTTGCCATACATACAACTTCTTCAGGCCCTTCAATTCCTTGAGCGGGGCCAGGCCGGCATCGGTTATCTTCGTGCCATACAAGTTCAGGTATTCGAGTTTCGCCAATCCCTTAAGATGCTGCATGCCAGCGTCGCCGATAGCCGTTCGCTCAAGATGCAGTCGCGTCAACTCGGCCAACTTGCCAACCTCGGCCAAGCCGGCATCGGAAATCTTAGTATCTCGCAGATTGAGCCACACGACATGCGACACTTGCGGCAGATGCACAAGCCCGGCGTCGGTGAGGTCGGTTCCGCCAAGGTGGAAGGCGACTTCCCTTTGTTCGGACTTGGCGGCGATTGGGCGCACCGCGCCTCCGAGCTTTTCAATCTCTTGGATTGCGCTAGCCTCGTCGGCGTGCAGTTCGAGCGTTGTGAAGAGAAAGGAAAACACCACCGCCAGTGTCAGATTGCGATTCATGTTGCGCCTCATGGTTAGTTGATCCAAATA
>JAGQOS010000086.1 GCA_020427265.1 Planctomycetales bacterium | reverse complement strand
CAAAGCCCGGGCCGGTAAAACCCCGGAAGGAACTGCTCGCCGGCTGGAAACAGCCCGACGCCACGTTCGTGATGACCGGTGAAATGCACGGCTACATCGAACCGTGCGGCTGCACTTCCGGCCAGTCCGGCGGACTGGCCCGTCGCGCCGATCTCATTCGCCGTATTCGCGGAAAGGGCTGGCCGCTCACCGCTGTCGATCTCGGCGGAACCATGCGGCGCAGCCGCCGCCAGAGTCAGATCAAGTTCGAAACCCTGCTGGCCGGCCTGCGGGATATGGAATACGCGGTTTTGGGCCTTGGTCCGGAAGAACTGCGGTTCGGTCCGGAATACCTGCTGACGCAGAATGTGGCCGAATCGACAGAAGACACCCGCGGACTGCCCTTCGTTGCCGCGAACGTGGTGCTGTTTGAAGTCCCCGGACTGGAAGGCGGACCGCTCGAACTGCGGATCATCGAAGCGGGCAAAGTGAAAATCGGCGTCACCGCGGTGGTGGGCAACAGCCTTAAAGAGAAAGCCATCGTCCAGCAGGGCAGTCGGGATCTGGTCATCACCGATCCGCTGGAGGCCCTGGCTGCTGTCGTACCGAAGCTTGAAGCCGAACAGCCCGATGTCCTGCTGCTGCTGGCCCACGGGTCCGCCGAGGAAACCCGCGAGTATGCCACAAAATTTCCGCAGTTCGATCTGATCTTAAGCGCCGGTGGTCCGGAAGATCCGGACGATCGCCCGGTGTGGGTGAACGACGGGCGGACGCTGCTCGTCACCGTGGGCCACAAGGGCAAGTACGCCGGCGTCGTCGGCTTCTATGCCGATGGCGATTCCGGCAAGAAGAACGCTGGCGGGAATTCGGCGGCACCGACGCTGCCCGATGCCGCCGAGAAACCAGGTGCTGCCGCGGCTGAGAAACCTGCCCCGTCTGATCCTTCCGCCGGGCCGAAACAGAGCCGGTTCCGGTTTGAACTGGTCGAACTCGATCAGCTGCGGTTTGATGAATCGCTGGTGATGGTGGAGCACATGCGGCGGTACCAGCAGCGGCTCAAGGCCGAGAAGATCGTCAGCCAGATGGCACCGATCGACCACTCTTCCGGTGCGGAATTCGTGGGAGCCGAACGCTGCGGCGAATGCCACACCAAAGCCTTCGCCAAATGGAAATCGACACCGCATGCGAAAGCGTTCGAAAGTCTGAAGCACGCCCGGGAAGGTGCGAAGGACTACGGCATCACCCGGATTTATGATCCGGAATGTCTGTCCTGCCATGTCACCGGCTGGCATCCGCAGCAGGTGATCCCCTACAGCTCGGGCTTCATCAACGAGGAGTTCGCCCGAACCGAAGACGAGCACCGCCGGGCGATGACGCTGCAGGGCAACCAGTGTGAAAACTGCCACGGTCCCGGCAGTAAGCACATCCAGCTGATTGAAGACGGCGAAACCGAAATGGCCCGCGCACTGGTCCGGGTGACGCTCGAACGGGCCCGGAAATCCCTGTGCTATGAATGCCACGACCTGGACAACAGCCCGGAATTCAAATTCAAGACCTACTGGCCCGAAGTCGCGCACGAAGGAAAAGACTAAGTGCGCGTCGCGAATTCACCTGGCAAGACCGAAGGATGCCTCGCCCTATGGATTTTTCGAAACAATCGACGGCGGTCGACGACGACCGTGACCGCTCCCTCAGCAGCGATGAGCTGCCGCTCAGTTTGCCGATCGAATTGATCGTGACCGATGCCGAAGTGATCCGCGCCGCGTGTGCCCACGAAGAAGGCGGCCCCCGCGATCGATTTCTCGCCCGCGCGCTGCGCGTCGGTGTTCTGGCGCTCAAGCATGCCGTCGGCGAAATCGACGCCGACCGCATCCGCCGCGAATCGACCGAAATGCTCAAGAGCCTCGACCATCGGCTCGTGGAACACAGCCGCGTTGTCAACGACCGCGTCACCGAAGTTCTCAAGCGTTACTTCGACCCCGACGGCGGCCAATTCCAGCAGCGCGTCGAACGGCTCATTAAACGCGATGGCGAACTCGAGCAACTATTGTCTCGCCATTTGGGTGAACAAGACTCCGAGCTTTGCAAGACATTGTCGCGGCACTTTGGCGAAGAGAGCGACCTGATCAAGTGGCTCAACCCCGACAAATCGCGCGGTCTGCTGGCCGAAATGCAACGTGCGTTGCAAGAACAATTGCGGGAGCAGCGTGAAAACGTGGTGAAGCAATTTTCACTCGACAACAAGGAAGGCGCGCTGTGCCGTTTTCTCGACGAACTGAACGAGCGTCAGGGAACGCTTTCCAAGGACTTGCGTATGCAGATCGATGATGTCGTGAAACAGTTTTCGCTCGACTCCGAAGATTCGGCGCTCAGCCGCCTGGTCAACAACGTCACCAAGGCCGAACGGCGTATTACGAGCGAGTTCTCGCTCGACTCCGAAGATTCGGCATTGGCCCGCTTGCGACGCGAGTTACTCAAGCTGCACAAGGACCAGCAAGAAGCGTCGCAAAAGTTTCAAGAGGAAGTCAAAGTGACGCTCAAGGAACTTGCGGCGCGCCGCGACGAAGCGGCCGCCGGCACGCGTCATGGACTCGACTTCGAAGTCGAACTCGCCCGACAAGTCGAGTTCGAAGCGCAGCGCACCGGCGATATCGCCACGCGCACCGGCGCTACGACCGGGGCGATCAAGCTGTGTAAAGTGGGCGACATCGTCGTCGAGTTGGGGCCGGAGAATCTGGCGGCCGGCGCCAAGGTAGTGATCGAAGCCAAACAGAAAGCGGGTTACACGCTGGCCAAGGCGCGCGAGGAAATTGAAATCGGCCGCAAGAACCGCGGCGCGGAAGTTGGCCTGTTCGTCTTTTCCGCCCGACTCGCGCCCGAAACGGCGGAGCCGGTCGTGCGCCATGGCGACGATGTGTTCGTCGTCTGGGACCCGGAAGATCCGCAAACCGATCTGTTTCTGCGCGTCGGTCTTACGCTTGCGCGCGCCTTATGCGTGCGCCGCAAAGAGCAATCGGCGGCCGAAGAGGCCGACTTCAGCGCCATTGAAACCGCAATCTTGGAGATTGAGAAACAGGCGGAGCGGCTTGGTGAAATCGAGACCTGGACCAAGACGATTGAGAACAATTGCGGCAAGATCCGGCAGCGGCTCGAGGCCTCGCGCAAGTCGCTTACCCGGCAAATCGGCCGGCTCAACAGCCATATCGACGACCTGAAGAGTTTGGTCGCCGAATAGCTTGGATCGGTGAGTGCGAACTTTCGCTCACCTGTCGTCAACGATGGAAATGCCTACCGAGAGCGCCAATTTTCGCGCGACAAACTGCTTGCATCTCGGCAGCGGCAATCGCAAAATAGGGGCTCAGATTCACGCCCCCCCGTGCTCGCTTTGCTCCTGGAGTACCCGCCCTATGATACTGTGCTTTCGCCATTGGCTGTTTCTTGTGTTGCTCGCTGCGATCGTAATGCCACAGGCGGCGACAGCGGCCGATTCCAACCCAGACGACGCTGATTTCGCGATTCAGGGCGAGTACGTCGGCCACAAAACGATCGACGGCCAGGCCTCGCGCTGGGGTGTTCAGGTGATCGCGCTGGGCAAGGGCGCGTTTCGCGCCGTCGCTTACCCGGGCGGCTTGCCCGGCGATGGCTGGAACGAAAAAGAAAAGCGAACGGCTGAAGGCAAGTTGCAGGATGGCGTCGCCGTGCTCAATACCGCCGACGGCGATGTTATCAAGATTCACGACGGAAAGTACGAAGCGTTTCATTCGAGCGGCGACCAGTACGGCACGCTCGAGAAAGTCTCGCGCAAGAGTCCAACGCTTAGCGCCAAACCGCCGGCGGGCGCGGTCGTGCTCTACGGCGGCCCCGACGATGTCGACCAATGGAAGGGTGGCAAAGCGAGCGACGAAGGTTGGCTCATGCAAGGCGTGACCAGCAATGCCACGTTCCAAAGCTTCACACTCCATGTCGAGTTCCTGTTGCCCTTCATGCCCGAGGCGCGCGGCCAAGGGCGCGGCAATAGCGGGTGTTACATGCAGGGGCGCTACGAAGTGCAAATGCTCGATTCCTTCGGTCTGTCGGGCGAGAACAACGAATGCGGCGGCGTGTATAGCATCGCCAAACCGCGAATTAACATGTGCTATCCGCCGTTGTCCTGGCAAACGTACGACGTCGAATTTACAGCGGCCAAGTTCGCCGATGGCAAGAAGGTGGAGAATGCACACATGACCGTGCGGCATAACGGGATTCTGGTGCATGAGAACCTCGACCTGACGCATGCCACAACCGCCAGCCCACTCAAGGAAGGACCGGAACCGGGGCCCGTCTATCTGCAGAACCACGGCAACCCGGTTCGCTATCGCAACATTTGGATTGTGGCAAAGTGAGTCGAGGGCCGGGAATTTCACCGGCAGTGCGCACCTAATACCGAATACCTGAAAACTAATACCTAATACCTAACAACCATCATGGAGATCAAAACAATGAAACAATTCTCGACCATCGCGTTGGCGGCCGTCCTTGTCAGCGGCGTCGCTACAAACATGTGGGCCAAGGGCGGCAAGGCCTATACCAGCGCGGCCGAGGCCGGCGAAGACTTTGCCTTCCAGGGCGAGTACGTTGGCGAGATTGAAAAAGAGGGCCAAGCATCGCCGTGGGGCGGCAATCTGATCGCCTTGGGCGAAGGCAAGTTCCGCGCGGTTGGATTTCCTGGCGGACTGCCGGGCGATGGTTGGAATGGCGAAAAAATTCCTCCAGCTGAAGGCACGCGCGAAGGGAACAAGCTGGTCTGCACGAACGACCATGTGAAACTCGTGTTCGAAAACGGCGCCATGACCGCGTTTAACTCGGGTGGCGACAAGATCGGCTCGATGAAAAAGGTCGAGCGCAAAAGCCCCACGCTCGGCGCCAAGCCACCTGCCGGCGCGGTTGTGCTGTACGCCGGCCCCGATGACGCGGAGAAGTGGGAGAACGGCCGCGCCGATGACGACGGCAACCTGATGCAGGGCGTGACCAGCAAACATAAGACGCAGAGCTTCACGGCGCATCTCGAATTCCGTTTGCCCTTCATGCCCGAGTCGCAAGGGCAGGCCCGCGGCAACAGCGGCTACTACGTGCAAGGCCGCTACGAAGTACAGATGCTCGATTCCTTCGGTCTCGAAGGGCTCGACAACGAATGCGGCGGCATCTACAAGGCCTCGCGACCAAAGGTAAATATGTGCTATCCGCCGCTTTCCTGGCAGACTTACGATGTCGACTTTACCTCCGCTGAATTCGAAGGCGGCAAGAAAGTGAAGAACGCCCGGATCACGGTCAAGCACAACGGTGTCGTCATCCACGAAAATCTGGAGCTTCCTGGCGCGACCCCCGGCGGTAAAAGCGGCGAAACTCCCGAACCCGGCGCGGTGTTTCTGCAAGACCACGGCAATCCGGTGCGTTACCGCAATATCTGGATCGTCGAGAAGTAGCGCATCCTCGCTCGACCTTCGCGCAACAGTGCGGCTGGGGCCATGTCGGCCAAATTTGATGACGAAGACGAACTCGACGTGGAGCCTGCCGACGCGCCATCGTCGGCGGCTCGCGACGTTGAGATCGGCGAAGATATCAACGATGTCTGGTTACGTCATCATCGGCAGCTTCCCGAGAACGATCCCAGCTTCTCCATCGCCGAGCTGCTCGCGGCCACGGCCGTGGGCGCCGTGCTGATGGTCGGCGTGCGTTTTTTGCCGCGCGGCACGGCGGCCCTCATCCTGGGGTTGGTCGTATTGATCGGCCTGTTGGCCAATGCGGCCGGCCTCACACATCGGTTCTTACGGCTATCGATCTGGGTCCTGTTGTTTCTTTATCTTGCGGTTGCTGCCGCCACGGCGCTTTCCGAGTAGCCGGAACGGCTCGCCACTCACATTCACGACTGCCCGCGTCGCAACAGCAATTCGTACTCTTCACGACGATTCAGATTCCTGAGTGAATCGAGCTGCGGATCGACATCGCGCAGCGTCTCCACGTCCACGCGATGTGCACCCACGACTTCCAGGAGATCCGTTAACCTCAGCCGATCCTCGGACAGCAACAACTCAACGCGCGGCAAAATACGCGCGCGATAGACACCCGCAAGCGGATAAACAAAGTCGCCATCGCAGGGCGCGACCGCGTCCTGCTCGTCCGTTGCATTCTCTGCTAACTGCGAAAAGAGCCGCTCGACAAAGTCGGCTCGCAACAGCGGCGTGTCGCATCCGCTCACATAGACCGTATCGCAGTCGGTCGGCAAGGCCCGCAGGCCCGCGGCCAAGCCTTCCAACGGCCCCCGATCGGGATTTCGGTCCCGCGCTACGATGATCTCGGCAGGAAGCTCCGGTAGCGTTTGCCCCTCGGCGGCGACCACAACCACTCGCTCGCCCAGCGGCGCGAGGATTCGTACAATTCGCGCCAACATGGTTTCATCGCCCCAGCGCAACCAG
The DNA here is from genome assembly GCA_020427265.1 of Planctomycetales bacterium. Classification (GTDB taxonomy): domain Bacteria; phylum Planctomycetota; class Planctomycetia; order Pirellulales; family JAGQOS01; genus JAGQOS01. The sequence goes on along the minus strand of JAGQOS010000086.1, from coordinate 7,251 downwards.
GCCTTGCTCGCGCCCATCCTGGTGCTCTTGCCGCCGCAGAGAATGATGGCGCCTCGATTCATTGCGCATCCCATCGTTTCGGTAGACAAACCAATCGCCACCAGTATACAGTAACGAAGCACGCGCACCGAAGCTTTGCGCATGCGTCCTTTGACCGGAAACTTTCTTCCGGCTTTCCAGAGATTTGCATGATTCACGTACTCGAGACACTCCGACCGGCCGACCTGACCGACGCCCTCGCCCAATTTTGGAATGTATCGGGCGAAAAGATCCTGGCCATCGAGGCTTCTTCGAACGAGCGCAACGGCACACCGGTCTTTACTGTCGCCGGTCGCTACGCGGCGCAAGGCTGGACGGAATGGACCCAAGGATTTCAATTCGGTTCGGCGTTGCTGCAGTTCGACGCCACAGACGACGAGGAGTTTTTAGATATTGGTCGCCGGAACACTTGGCGGCACATGCCGGCGCACGTCACACATTTTGGCGTGCATGACCATGGTTTCAATAATGTCAGCACGTATGGCGCACTGCGCCGGCTCATGCTCGAGGGACGCATGGCGGCCGACGATGCGGAAACGGCCCTCTACGAGCTGGCGCTTCAAGCAAGCGGCACGGTGCAAGCGGCCCGCTGGAGCACGACCGCGGATGGCGACGGCTACATCTACTCGTTCAACGGACCGCATTCGCTCTTCGCGGATACCATTCGTTCGCTCCGCTCGCTCATGCTAGCGCATCGGCTGGGCCAACGGTTTCTCGGCGAGAACGACGTGGCCGTTTCGCTCCTGGGGCGCGCCGTGGAACATGCCCGCACGACAGCGCGGTATAACGTGTACTTTGGCGAATCGCGCGACGCCTACGACGTGCGCGGCCGCGTGGCGCACGAAAGCATCTTCAATACGAACGATGGCCGCTACCGCTGCCCGAGTACACAGCAAGGCTATTCACCCTTTTCCACTTGGACGCGCGGACTGGCCTGGATCATGCTCGGTTACGCCGAAGAGCTGGAGGCATTCGCCCATTGTTCAAAGGCGGAACTCGAGCCCTTTGGCGGGCGCGACGCGATCGAGGCCGTGTTGCGCCGCGCTGCCTGTGCGGCCAGCGATTTCTATCTTGCCGAAACGCCGACTGACGGGATTCCTTATTGGGATACCGGCGCGCCGGGTTTGGCTCGTCTCGGCGACTATCTCGACCGACCGGCCGATCCCACAAACGATCTGGAACCGGTCGATAGTTCGGCGGCGGCGATCGCCGCGCAGGGCCTGCTGCGGTTGGGAAACTACCTAACACAATGCGGTGAAGGCGAGTTGGGCGCACGCTACTGGCAAGCCGGCTTGACCGTGTCGCGCAGTTTGCTGCGCGCCCCTTATCTGAGCGAGGATCCGCAGCACGAAGGCCTGTTGTTACATACGATTTATCATCGCCCGCGCGGGTGGGATTACATTCCACCCGGCGCCAAGCAGCCGCGCGGCGAAGCCTGCATGTGGGGCGACTACCATCTGCGCGAGTTGGCGTTGTACCTGCAACGCATCGTTCTCCAGGCGCCGTATTACACGTTCTTCGGTCCCATCTCCGACGAGTCGAATCCTTGAGTAATTCCCGAAAAGTAGCCTTGATCACCGGCGGCGCGCGGGGCATTGGCCTCGGCATCGCAACGGCCCTGGCCGGCGACGGCTGCGATCTGATCGTTAATGGAATGCGCAGCGCCGACGACGTGGCCGATGTGCTCACCGCGCTGCGCGCCCTGTCAGCCCGCGTCGTTTATGCGCAAGGCGACGTGAGCGACGCGGCAGCGCGTGCGCGGATGCTCGAATTGGCGCACGATGAGTTCGGCCGGCTCGACGTGCTCGTCAACAATGCCGGCATCACGTCTGTGGGACGAAAGGATCTTCTGGAGGCCGATGAAGCAAGTTGGGATCGCGTGTTTGACGTCAACTTGAAGGGGCCTTTTTTCCTGACGCAGCAGGTGGCTGCCTGGATGATCGCACAGCGCGAGGCCGATTCCGGCTTTGCGGGAACGATCATCAACATTTCGTCGATCTCGGCCCAAATCGTTTCAACCAACCGGGGCGACTATTGCCTGACTAAGGCCGCCATCGGCATGGCGACCAAGCTGTGGGCCGCGCGGCTGGCCGACCATGGTGTCGCGGTCTACGAGATTCAACCAGGCGTGATTGAAAGCGACATGACGGTCGGCGTGAAGGAGAAATACGATCGTCTCTTCGCCGAAGGCTTGGCGCTCGAGCGCCGCTGGGGCAAGCCGCAGGATGTTGGTCGCGCCGCGGCCATGCTCGTGCGCGGCGATCTGCCGTACGCCACCGGGCAGACGCTCGAAATTGCCGGCGGCATGATGATCCGACAGATGTAGCCAGTTCCCAAATTTACGCGACCGCACGATGACCTTCATTTCGCGCACACCCGTTGGCATCGACCTGGGCACGACCTTCTCGGCGATCGCGCGTCTCGACGAAAACGGACGTCCTACGACGCTGGTAAACGCCGAGGGCGACCTGATTACTCCCAGCGTGGTGTTATTCGAAGGCGCGAACGTGGTCGTCGGCAAAGAGGCGCTCAAGGCGATTGCCACCGAGGCCGACGACGTGGCCGACTGCGCCAAGCGCGAACTGGGCAATGCAACGTTTCACAAGGCGCTCGGCGGACGCGACTATCCGCCCGAGGTGATTCAAGCCTTCATCCTCCATAAACTTCGGCGCGACGCCCACGCCTTGGTCGGCGAAGTGCGACAGGCCGTTGTGACCGTGCCGGCCTACTTCGACGAAGTGCGTCGCAAGGCGACCCAGGATGCCGGGTACATGGCCGGCATCGAAGTGCTCGACATCATCAACGAGCCGACGGCAGCGGCCATTGCCTATGGCGCGGCCCATGGTTTTCTCACACCAGAAGGGGTCGCCCAGCGCCCGCAAACGATTTTGGTTTATGACCTGGGCGGCGGCACGTTCGATGTGACGATCATGCGCATCGAAGGCGCGGAATTCATGACCCTGGCAACCGACGGCGACGTGCAATTGGGTGGCCGGGACTGGGACGCCCGCCTGATGGACTTCGCCGCGGCCGAATTCATCGGCGCTCACGGTGTCGACCCTCGCGAAGAAGCCAACAGTCTCGGCCGCCTGTGGCGCGAGTGCGAAGACTGCAAACGCACGCTCTCGGCGCGGCTCAAGACGACCATCGGCTGCGACTACAAGGGCCACGCGCTGCGTGTGGAAATCACGCGTGAGCAATTTGAGGCGATGACGCGCGATTTGCTGGACCGCACGCGCTTCACCACGCAGCAGACGCTGCAAGCGGCGGGTCTTGAATGGAGCAGCATCGACCAACTGCTGATGGTCGGCGGCTCGACGCGCATGCCGATGGTCGCGGAGATGCTCGGCGAGTTGTGCGGGCGCGCACCCGACGCGTCGGTCTCGGCCGACGAAGTCGTCGCTCACGGCGCGGCATTGCGTGCGGGACTGATCCTCACTCAGCGGAGCGGCCAACGCGGAGCATTTCAAATCAAGAACGTCAACTCGCACAGTCTAGGTGTCGTCGCCATCGACCCGTTGACAAAACGCAAACTCAACGCCACGCTGATTCCGCGAAATACGCCGTTGCCGGTGGCCGCCAAACGCATCTTCAAGACTCAGAAAGAGGGCCAGAAGTCGGTCCTCGTACAGATTGTCGAGGGTGAGAGTTCCGCGCCGGAGCATTGCGTGCAGCTTGGCCGCTGCGTGATTCGCGATCTTCCCGTTAAGCTGCCTGCCAACACGCCCATCGACGTTCGCTTCCGGTACGAAGAAAATGGGCGGTTGGGCATTCAGGTATCGGTCGGCAATACCGGCAAGTTTGTCGAGGCCAGCCTGGTGCGCGAAAACTCGCTCAGCCAGGAACAACTCGACGTTTGGCGGCGATACATAACCGGAGGCGAAACCGCGCGCGAGGAAGATTCCGCTTCCGGCCGCTGGAAATAGCCGTTCGCTCACTTCGCGCAGGCCGTGACGATTCCGGCGAGCGTGGAACCAACGGCAAGACCCCAAGCGAACGCCCGCCAGCCCCAGCGGCGCGCGAAGTGAACGCTCAGCGGCCATCCCAAAGCTACGATGCCAACGCCAGTCGCAATTTGCAGGGGGGTTTGATCGCGAGCATAGCGTGGAGTTCCCAGTTCGGTAATCCCCGCAACAGGACCGCGAAAGAACGAGGCGATCGACATCGCCAGCAGCAGCATTCCCGCCGCGACGAACATGCCGAGCGTGAACATCAGCAGACCGTCTTTTCTCGCTACCTTCGTTTCCGCGGTCCCGTCCACGGCGCCGGGCGCCTGCTCGACCAACGCAGAAAGAGAATCTCGCCTGCGTAACGACACCCGGTAGCTGCGAAGTCCCAACGTAAGTCCCACGACCACGCCGACCCCAAGCGCCCAATAGGCAACGAAGGCCGGCGGACCAAACCCGGCGCTCAACAGAACAATGACAAACAAGCCGAGCGTGGTCATCAGTTCCGTCAGCGTAAGCGACCAGGTGACTTGCAGCACGACATCGGGTTGGTTCGCCAGAAAAAATCGATAGATCGCGCCGACGATCAGTCCGAGCAACAAGAATCGCTTCAACGATTCGTAGATCACCTTCGACAGATTCACTTCGATATGGCCCGTTTGGGAAACGGGCTGCCAGGGCCAACGCAGCGATGCGTTAATCGACGGGCTATGGGGGCGCGGCGGATCCCACAGCGAAGATCGGCTGGAATCGAGACCAAAGATTCCCGTGCGTCTCCAGTCGTTCGAACCATGGACATCGCGCATGTAAGACACGCCTACCCAAGGAGTTGACATTGCGACTCTTAACACGGCATACGCAAGTCCAAGCACAAGCGCGAGATGAAGCATTCGCCTCAGCCAGGAAATCTGGTGCACGTGAGTGGGCGATGCTGCGTTCATAGCCATTGCCAGCGGGTAAGCAACGGAAACCGACTTCGCAGTCAAGAGGGCGAACGATTCCCTGATTGTAGCAATTTCCCTCGATGCAATCGCAAGGAAAACTTGAGAAGAGGGTAGCAGATCTTGCATAATGTGTTCCCAAACAGCAATTAGATGATGAACCGCCCCCTCTCACCTTGGGACACGTGCCGGCCATGTCCAATCGAATCGTCTTTCTAGCCATTGCCTGGAGCGTCGCTGCTTACGCCGCTGGGGAAGACCAGCCATCGACACTCGTTGCCGATACCGTTGCCAGCCCGCTCTCCCCTGCCGACTCGCTCGAACATTTTGTTCTGTTGCCTGATCTGCAAATCGAACTTGCCGCCGCGGAACCCGAAGTCGTCGATCCGGTCGAAGTGCGTTTCGACGAGCACGGCCGGCTGTGGGTCGTCGAGATGCGCGATTATCCCAGCGGGCCAATCAGCGGGCAGGAACCTCAATCGCGCATTCGCGTGCTCGAAGATCGCGACGGCGACGGCCGATTTGAAACGGCGACCACGTTCGTCGAGCAGCTCGTCTTCCCCACCGGGTTGCAGCCCTGGCGCGGCGGCGTTTTTGTGACGCTGGCTGGCGAGATCGTTTACCTGGCCGATCGCGACGGCGACGGCACGGCCGACGAGCGCGAGCGCTGGTACAGCGGCTTTACCCAAGAGAACCAGCAACTGCGCGCCAATCATCCGCGATTGGGCATCGATGGCTGGATCTACGTTGCCGGCGGCCTGCGCGGCGGATCGATTTCGAATCATCGCGTCGCCGGAGCGGAACCCATCGACATCAAAGGGCGAGACTTTCGTTTCGATCCGCTCACCGGCGCCGCCGAAGCCGTGGCCGGCAACAGCCAGTTCACGCTGGCGCTCAACGCGTTTGGCGACCGATTCGTGGTCGACAATCGCCACCCGCTGCGGCAAGTGATGATTGAGGAGCGTTATCTTCAGCGTGCCCCCTACGTCGCCTTCCCTGCGCTGGTCGAAGATGTGATGAAGGCGGGTGAAGAGTCGACCGTGCATCCGTTGGCCCCGGCCTGGACCACGTCGAACCTGCACGCCGGCCAGTTTACGGCCGCCTGCGGTTCGATCATCTACGATGAGTCGGCCTTGGGCAAACGATACCAGGGGATCGGCATCGCCTGCGAACCGACCGGCAGTTTGGTGCATGCTGAACGGCTACTTGCTACCGGCGCAACCTATCACGGCGAGCCGCTGGCCGAGAACCAGGAGTTCCTCGCCTCGCCCGACCCCTGGTTTCGCCCGGTCAACCTGGAAATCGCACCCGACGGGTCGCTGCTCGTTGTCGATATGTACCGCGCGGTCATCGAGCATCCGCAATGGATGCCGGAGGAACTGAAACAGCGAAAGGACCTGCGCGATGGCGACGATCGGGGCCGGATCTATCGCGTGGCGGCCCCCGGTTCGAAAGCGTCGGTCCCGAAAACTTCGATGGCCACGTTTGAAACGGCCGAACTGGTCGCGGCGCTCGATAGCGACAATCATTGGCGCCGCACGACGGCCTTCCGGCTCTTGCTGCAGGGTGGCAACGGCGGCAAATATCAGTTTCAATTGCTGGGCAATGTCATCCGCCAGGGTCGATCACCAGCGGGGCGTGTGGCCGCACTGTGGTTACTCGAGCGCCTGGGTCACTTGGAGTTGCCGGACGTGGCGAACTACGTCGTCGTGACGGCGCTGCGAGACGGCGATCCGCGCGTGCAGGCGCAAGGCGTGCGTTTGGCGGAACTGCTGCTGGCCGACTCGGAAGAACCGTTCGCGGCCGAGTTGAATCGCCTGGCGCTCGTCGCAAAGCCTGACGCGCGTCTCGACTTTCATCTGGCCCTGGCGCTCGGTGCCGTCGAGAGAGCGGAGTCGACCGACGAGGCCTTATCGGCGATCGCGTTTCGAGGCCATGCCGATAACTGGATACGACACGCCGTTTCGCTCGCTGCGGCCGAGCGGGCCGCCCAGGTGTTGATGCTCTGCAGCCAACGCGTTGGAAGCATCGACGCGGCACTTGTCCATTCCAAGTCCGACGGTGATTTCGGGAAGCTATTCGAAGAACTCGGCACGTCGGTCGGCGCTCAGCTCGACGCCGACGGCGCCGCGACGGCCATCGTCTCATTGGGCGATCAAAAGAACGCGTTCTCGGCCTGGGTGTTCCCCAAGATGCTGCTTGGCTTAGGCGAAGGCGCCGCGCGGCGCGGCCAATCGCTCGTCCGTCTTCTAGCCCAAGCGCAGTCGGCCGATCGGCCTCGCGCCGAGAAGCAATTAAACCTCTGTTTTCGACAAACGGGACAG
>JAGQOS010000085.1 GCA_020427265.1 Planctomycetales bacterium | reverse complement strand
CCGTTTGGCATCTACTCGTCATCGCCGGCAGCACGTGCCATTTCTTTGGCGTGTGGACGTTCATCGTGGCGATGGCGGCGTAAAGAGGCAAGCGATTCTCTACGACAACCTTCCCCGGTAATCTTCATACCCAAAGCGACGCACGACATGGATCGCATCGCTCGCCGGATCGTAGAGGGCGATGCTCGGCAGATCGACGCCGTTGAAGGTCGTGTTTTTGACCATCGTGTAGTGCGCCATATCGGTGAAGACAAGACGATCACCCACTTTGAGCGGCGCGTCGAAGGAATAGTCGCCGATCACATCGCCGGCCAGGCAGGTGAGGCCGCCGAGCGTGACCGTGTGCGGCTTCTCGCCCGGCCGGGCGCCGCCGAGGATTTCGGGGCGATACGGCATTTCTAACACGTCGGGCATGTGCGCCGTGGCGGAAGTATCGAGAATCGCGATCTCATGGCCGCTGCTCGTGAAACGATCGAGTACCGAAGCGACGAGAAAACCGGTATTGAGCGCGACCGCTTCGCCTGGCTCCAGATAGACTTGCACTTGATATTTCTCGGCAATGCGCGTGACGCATTCACAAAGCAGATCGACATCGTAATCAGGGCGTGTGATGTGATGGCCGCCGCCGAAGTTGACCCAACGCATTGGGTGCAGCAAGTCGCCGAACTTGGCTTCCACCTGTTCGAGTGTGCGCGCGAGCGTATCGCTGTTCTGCTCGCACATCGTATGGAAGTGCAATCCTTCGATTCCGTTTAGATCCGCCCCGCGCAAATGCTCGGCCAAAACGCCAAAGCGAGTTCCTGGGCGGCAAGGGTTGTAAAGTTCCGTCTTCACCTCCGAGTATTCCGGGTTAATCCGCAGGCCGTAGGACGCCGTGCTCGCCGACTCGCGAGCGATCGAGCGCAACCGCTCCCATTGACTGAGACTGTTGAGCGTAATGTGCCGAGCGACGGTCGAAAGCCAGCGAAATTCGTCGTCGCGATAGGCCACGCAATACACGTGTACTTCGCCGCCGAACTCTTCGAGACCGAGCTTCGCTTCGTTCACGCTACTGGCCGTCGTACCGCACAGCACGCGCGCGATGTGAGAGAACGTTGCGAAGGCGGCAAACCCTTTGAGCGCCAGGATGACTTTTGCGCCGGTCCGCGCTTGCACATTCGCGAGCACCTGCAAGTTCTTGTCGAGCCGGCCCAGGTCGATCAAATAGGTTGGCGTCGGCAGTTCGCTACGATGGCAGATTTCAAGGATCGGATCGGAGAGCATAGTCGACGGCGAGTTGGCAGTTGATATTGAACCAGGAAGGAAAGGAGCGTGGAAGACTGGAGGCTTTAGGCTGGAGTCGCGTGGCTTTGCGGCGATGCCGCGGCGCGATCAACCCTCGCCGCCTATATCTGCTGCGGCAACTGCTCATAAAACGACGCACCGTCGACCACTTCCCACGGCAAACCGTACCGGTTCAGGTCGTCCATAAATGGATCGGGGTCGAATTGCTCCATGTTCCACACGCCCGGCTTCTTCCAGGCGCTGGTCACAAGCATCTTGGCGCCGATCATCGCCGGCACGCCGGTCGTATAGGAGATAGCCTGCGACTTGACTTCGCGGTAGCACTCCTGATGGTCACAAATATTGTAAATGTAGGCCTGTTTCCGCTCGCCATCTTTGATCCCGTCGAATACGCAGCCGATGCATGTCTTGCCTTTCGTGCGCGGACCGAGGCTCCCCGGATCGGGAAGCAGCGCCTTGAGGAACTCAAGGGGAATGATCTGTTGCCCCTGAAACGCGACGGGCTCGATCCCGGTCATGCCAATGTTTTCCAGCACGCGCAAGTGGGTCAGATAGTTCTGCGAGAACGTCATCCAGAACCGAATGCGTTTCAACCCGTGAATATGCTTTACGAGCGATTCCATCTCTTCGTGATAGAGCAAATAGATTTCGCGCTCGCCCACTTGAGTCTCAGGAAACGCGAACGTGCGATGAACGGCCAAAGGTTCGGTCTCGCGCCACTCGCCCGCTTCCCAATAGCGGCCGTTGGCTGTAATCTCGCGAATGTTGATTTCCGGGTTGAAGTTTGTGGCGAATGGATAACCATGATCGCCAGCGTTCGCATCGATGATGTCGACCGTGTGGATTTCGTCGAACAGATGTTTTTGGGCATAGGCGCAGTAAACATTGGTCACGCCCGGATCGAAACCGCTCCCCAGCAACGCGGTCAGGCCTCGTTGCTCAAATCGCTCGTGATAGGGCCACTGGTATTCGTAACTGAAGCGGGCTTCGTCGCGTGGCTCGTAGTTGGCCGTATCGAGATAATCGACACCGGCTTCGAGGCAGGCCTCCATAAGAGTCAGGTCCTGATAGGGCAGCGCCACGTTAATCAGCACATCGGGCCCGGTGGATTTGATCAATGCAACGGTGGCCGCCACATCGTCGGCATCGACAGCAGCCGTTTTGATGGGCCGCTCAATCTCCGCCGCAATCTGGTCGCACTTGGCCTTGGTGCGGCTGGCCAGAGTAATGTCGCCAAAAACTTCTGGGAGTTGCGCGCACTTGTGCGCCACAACGCGCCCGACGCCACCGGCGCCAATAATCAATGCCTTCTTGCTCATACGAATGGAACCCCTGTCCAGCGAATGATGACATGCTGTAAATCAGCAATACCCGCTTGCAGGCAATGCCTCATCTATAAAATCCACTTCTCATTGCTAACGTGCGATTGGAATCCTAGAACCGGAACTGGCCTGTGATTCGCTTAATCTGTTCGCCCTACGGTTCAAAATAAGTGTAACCGCGAATGCTATCTTCATAGTCGGCGAGCATGGTGCGCCGTTCCTGTGCAGAAATGCGACCAGCCTGGACAGCGTCTTCGGCCAGTTTGCGAAACCGTTCCACGAGCTGCTTGGGATCGTACTCTACGTAGCTGAGCACATCCGCCACCGAGTCGCCGCGCAGTTCCGAAAGATACTGCGGCCGCCCATCCTTCACGCCGACATTCACAACATTCGTATCGCCGAGCAAGTTATGAAGGTCGCCGAGCGTTTCTTGATAAGCGCCGACAAGGAACACACCGAGCAGGTATTCGTCACCGTTCTTGAGCGCATGCAATGGAAGGCTGCGCCGTCGTTCGCCCGCCACGAGAAAGTCGTCCATGCGGCCATCGCAATCGCAAGTGATGTCCGCCAGAATTGCTGAACAGGTTGGTTTCTCGTTGAGCCGGTGAATGGGCATGACGGGAAACAATTGGTCGATAGCCCAGGTATCCGGCAGCGATTGAAACAGGCTGAAGTTGCCGTAATAAACGTCCTGTAAGTCTTGTTCGAGCGTTTCGAGCTCGGTTGGCGCCTGTTCCAAATGCTCAAGCCGCCCAAGCATGCGCGAAACCAAATGGTAAAAAAGGCTATCGGCGTAGGCTCGTTCGCGCAGCGAGATGCGTCCATGATTGAACAGCGAGAGCAATTCGCCGCGATAATATACGGCGTCGTTGTAGCACTCCTGAATGTTCTTGTCGTTAAGCACTTCGTCGACTTCGCGCAAGTGCTTGACGAAGGCGTGCGAATTCTCGGGCAACGGCAACGTATGCATGTGCGACGTAAAACGGTTGACTTCGAGAATGTTGAAGATGAGAACCGAGTAGTAAGCCGCCACGGCCCGCCCCGATTCGCTGACAATGTCGGGATGCGGTTGGCCCGCTTCGTCGCACACGGTCATGATGATTTCGACCACGTCGGTTGCATACTCGAGCATGCCGTAGTTTCGACTGCTAGGCGTGTTGCTGCGCGAGCCGTCGTAGTCGATCGCCAAACCGCCACCGATATCGATAAGCCCCATGGTCGCCCCTTCGCGCGCCAGCTCCACATAGATGCGCGCCGCCTCCATCGAAGCATCGCGAATGGCGCGGATGTCGGGAACCTGCGAGCCCTGGTGGTAGTGCAGCAAACGCAAGCAATCCAGCCGATCGCGCCGCCGCAACGACTCGACGACTTCCATCACCTGGTCGGCCGTCAAACCAAACACACTGCGCTCGCCACTCGAACGCGACCAACGGCCGTCGTTGCGAGTGGCAAGTTTCACGCGCACGCCGAGGATTGGCGAAACGTTCAACTCTTCGGCCCGCTCCATGATCAAATCGAGCTCGCCGGGCATTTCGATCACCAGCACGGTTTGAATGCCTAGCTTCAAAGCGCTCAGGGCCAGGTCGATGAACTCACGGTCTTTGTAGCCATTGCAAACAATATACGCCTCGGGATCATGCATGTAGGCCAAGGCCGCGAGAAGCTCGGGCTTGCTGCCTGCTTCCAACCCATAGTGATATTGCCGCCCCACGCGCGTGACCTGCTCGACCACCTGATGCTGCTGGTTGACCTTGATCGGATAAACGCCGCGGTACTTGCCGCGATAGGCATTGCGTTTGATCGCCTCGGCAAACGCGGCGTTGAGCCCTCCGATTCGCGCGGCAAGCAAATCCTGAAACCGCAGCAATAACGGTGCTTCCATCCCGCGATCTCGAATGCCCTCGACGATATCGAGCAAACTGAGTGCAACGGGCTGGCCGTTTTCGGTCAGGTTGACAACAGCCTCGCCGCGGTCGCAGATACCAAAAAATCCCTTTCCCCAGGTATTAACGCCATAGAGTTCCGCGGCGTCGGTGGCCGACCAGGCTACGGGCGCCGAACTTTCGTTGCTCGTATTCGAAGTCGGCGGCGATGGGTCCTCGTCGATCGACTCAGTGCGTGTCGCTTCCACCATGAGAGAATGAACCTCGCAAGGTCTGGTTGGCAATGGCAGTGCATGCTGCAAGTAGTTTGTACCAAAGGTTATAAGTTACACTCCCGACGCGAAAATGCAATCCGCGAAACGATGCCGCAGCGTCGCAACCCGGCCGCGGTTGTGCTTGCAGATTCCACACACTTCTGGGAAACTAACGTTTCCACGTGGGGCGGCGATCCGCTCCCTCTTCATGGAATCTTAAGGTAAACTTTCCTTAGCTATTCAATGCGGCTTGGCGCCGCCGCACGGTCGCAATTCTGGAGAATCGCAAACATGACGGAAGCCTCGAAACCCGATGCCATCTCGCTCGAGGGTTGGTTCGATCCCAAGGACCACCCGACGTTCTTCGATTCCTTCACGGATGACGAGCGGGCGGAAATGCTGACCGAAGACCTGGCAGCCGGCCGATCGGTACCTGCCCTGCTGACCGCTGTCATCACGATGGGTGTCGTCCTCGCGGCGAGCAGCGTCCTGCTGATGCTCTAAGGCGCTGGCGAACCTGAGGCCGGCTCGCTCTGTCGTGCTTACCACGCTGCGCCCCGCGCATACGCCCCTGTAGCTCAGCTGGATAGAGCAATTGACTTCTAAAGCTAAAAAGCACTTTTCATCGCTCACAAGAAAACGCCGCAAAACCCTATTTTTATAGTCTCAAACGCACTTCGCGGCGAGTTTGGCGAAACCCTAGAAAACGCCCTTTGATGGCGTTTGCAGGTGTCAGTGACACCCGCTGCCAGTCTCAATAAGCAACAACGGCAGCACTTCGTCGCATCGGCAATTGCCGCCGTTCCGGTCAACCATAATCACGCCAGCAGATCATCGAGTTCATCCGGTTCGCTCGCCGGCGGTGATACGGTCAACCGCTGCCGGTCGCTCGGGTTGAGTCCAAACTTCTTAGCCGTGCTGGCAAAGAGTCCATAGCTTCGTGCTGCCATCCGTTGTAACCGTGCGTCGGGTTGCTCGGCCTCGCTACTGGCCTGCTGATACCGTCGCCAGTCCGAGTAGTGTTCGCACAGGCACGCAAGTTCGTAGCTATCCAATGCCGTCGCTACGCCCATCGCGAAGAGTTTGGGAACGATAACATCCCATAGCTTCGCCGCCTCTTCGGAAAGCTCGTGCGGCTCAAAGGGTTCGCCATCGGGTTGCGGTGGTTCGCCCCTGTCGCCGTGTCGAGACTCCCGATAGCTGCCCGTCATCTTTAGGTGCGCCGCTGGTTTCGGCGCTGGTCCACGTTCGCCCATGATGTTGTTCTCCAAAAAATCGGTTTAACCGCCCGAATATGTGTACGACTGGGGGAACGGTTTCTAAGTGCAAACCCGCAGCCTTATACCCTGCCCCTGGGGGGGCGTCACCAATCCTCGGAGAATGTCCGTTCGATCAACTCGGCCAACTCTTCGCGCCGCGCTTGCCCGAACCGTTCCTCGCACTTGGCATTGCACGCATCGAGCCGGGGCGTCCTGCTTCGCGGTTCGATTCCCCACTCGCGTTCGAGTTCATCCATGCGGCCCGCCCGCCACAGTTTGGTCAAGTGCTCGCTACGTTTCAGCGATGCCTCGACCTGTCGCCGCTGTTGCGGCGGAAGCGACGACAACGAGTGTCCCAACTCGGGCAAAAAAAGGCCCAGCACGGTGTTTTGGGGCAGCACTTCTAGTGCGGCTTGCATCGGGGTCTTTGGTCGCCGTGTGCTGCTAGCCTTTTCGTTCGTTCCGAGTGCTTGCTTAAATCGTTCGCGTAAATTCATTTCAAAAACCTTTCGTAGAAGTCTCGGTGGTTGGCTTGGAAATAGAGTCGCACGTCGGTTTCGTCGAGGCTTCGCCGGTCGAGTAGCTCGTCCGCCAAACTCTCGATCTCTGCCCAATGAACAGTGACGATAACGCTGGCGTGCCGCTTGCATCGGCCTGCCCATGCAATCGCTTCATCGTCCCGCGTTCGCCATGACATGCGGGACGCGAGACTCTTGGCCGCGTTGTGAAAGTCACGCCCGCTACCTTCCGTATCCGGTGCTGGTCCACCGCGCAGGCAGGCTAGCCGATCCACCGCTACTTGGGCCGATAAGTCGCACAGGGCTTCCCCGTAGCTATCCTCGATGCCAGTAACTACGACGTGGCCCGCCGTGTCGGCCTCTGGTTCGATGGTGGCTTTACGAACCGTGCCGCCCTTGGCAATGGCGACAACGGCATGGGCCGCCTCATGGATGGCGATTTGTTCGTCGGGGCGATACTGGATGTAGGCGTCAAACATATTCGTGCTTCTCCATTTCCTTGAACCAATTTTCAATCTCACGCAGCATCTTCACGCTTGCGTTGCCCTGCCTCGGGAACGAACACGCACAGAGCGGGCTAGTGAAGTTTGCGCCGTCGCTGGATAGCTGTTGGCGAAACGCCTGCTCGGCTTCAATCGCCGTTTTCAACTGGTCCAATGCCGCACCGATCGCCGCCGCGTGTTTCTTGTGATCGGACAGGCGGGCTTTGCAAATCTCGCGGGACGCATCGCCGCGCGCCGAGTTCACGCGGGGTTGCTGTAGTCGGATCGCATGTTGCAAGACTTCCACCTGTCGCCGTGCGTCGAGATACTCCTGGCGAACGCTCGGTTCGGTTTCGGCATCGCCGGCTACAATCGCTTCCGCATCACGTCGAACGCCGGCTTCGTGCTGGGTGAACCGCTCGCCGCTCAACTGTTTGTCGAGCGTGATCCGCCGGGCGTCTGCATCTTTCAACTGCCGGCGCAGGTCGAGCAGTTTTTCTTCCGCCTCGCGGTAGCCATCGTGGTCGTGAATGCTTTTGAGTTTCTTAACTGCTACTGGCATCGGTCGAACTCCTTTTCAAAATGGTGAACTCGAAATATCGCTTCTACGGGCCTGCATGGTTCAAGGTATTCTCAGTCGCCGCGTCCTCTTCGCGTGCGTCCTGGGGCAACGTCGCGAACCGTTTTTGTTCGTGCGGGTGTTGTTCCTCACGATCTCGGACATAGGGAAACAATCGCTTGATTCGCTCGAACTCTGCACGGGTGATCGGCTTCATGGGGATATGTCCTCGGTGATGGGTGCGCCAGCATGCCATGCGTCCTCGTCGCCCAGATCGACCGCTTCATCGAAGAGGCGATTGATTGAGTCGGTTTCATCGCCAGAAAATTTCCCATTTCCTTCCTGGGGCGAACTGCCAAAACTGCCGGAAGGGGCTTTTGGCACTTTTGGCAGTACGTTGCGGGAAGGGTTTGCCAAAATTTTTGGGTTCACGCGGTAACAGGTGGCGGGCCTTCCGCTGGTCTTGTGATGTTCCGATTTGAGCCAATGCAGGTCGATCAGCAGATCGACCGCAGCTTCTGCCTCTTCCCTGTTCGCCAAACAGGACCAGCCGGGACGGTAAACGGCCTTGAGGTTGAAACCATCCTCTAGTGCTCGGCTCTGAATCTTGGTTGCTAGTGCTCGTGCGCCGGCAGCATCCGACTGGATCGCGGGCGAGTAAATTCGCCGGGCGTGTGATTCGAGATACTCGGCCCAAGCAATCGCTTTCTCTAATGCCGATGAACTGACAGAACTGCCAACCCCCTCGGGCAAGACTCCCGATAAATTTCCGTTTCCTTCCTGGGACGTACTGCCGGAACTGCCGAAAGTCTCGTCGGCCAGCCAGATCAACAGGGCGAGACTCGGCACAAGGCTTCGGAATTTGGAGAGATGGGCCTCGAAGGCCGGGTGCTCATCGTCTTGGCGGAGTCGCCGCTCAAGCTCGGCTCGCCAATCGTCGAAAATGCGTTGGGCCTGCTGGTCGAATCGCAGATACGGAAGCTCATCATCGTGATCTTGAGTAGCGCCAATGCTGCTGGCCTGTAGCTCATCGAGTCGCTTGTACGCATCGAAGGCGGCTTGCTTGGCCGATGTTTCGGGCCAACGGTCCACGTTGCGCCAAGTAGATGGAGCATCGGGCCATACGGCAATTTGGAAACGCTGAATCAATCCATCGTCGGCCGCGCCACCTCGGATCGCGCCGCGAAGATACTCGCTTAACGGTCCCGGCTGGATCGCGCCGATGATCGACAAGCAGGCGGCTTCAATGTCCACCGTGCCGCGTCCGATCCGATCATAGGTGAATCGGTTCGTGCCGTTCCACGCTTCCAAATAGAACGCTCGTGCGCCCTCTTGGCCCTCCTTCTCTAATGCTTTCAGTAATCCGCGAAGCTCGTCACGAAAGACGGTCAGACCGTTGGCGTTTTCGTTCAGTAGCTCGCCTGCCTTCTCGACGGTCGCATCGTTTACAAGGTAACGCCCGCGCACAGGTGCTTGTGTCTCTTCGTCGATCATCCCGGCGGCAATCGCGTCTGGATCGCCACCATCTTTAATCGCCGCAGCTAATTCCTTTTCGGCTTGCTTGCGCCGGGCCTTGCTCACCATCGCGGTGATCTCGTGTTGGCGAAGCTCTTCCGCGTAAACTTTCTTTGCTTCGATCTCCAATCGCTTGAGCACGTTTAGCGGTTCGTTGACTGCTGGCGTTTTGAGTAAGCCAGGGCGACCGATAATGACTCCCCACAGATTCGGTACGACGGTCCAATCGTCGCGCTGCTTTGGGCGGATCGCCACTTTGCGGCCCACGATGCCGGCCAAGACGATCATCGCGCCGGCGGCAGCATAGTCTGGCGGGCATTGCATACGCTCGCTAATGTCCTCTATCCACGGCCTGAGAGATTCAGGCAGCAGGTCGAAACTAAACGGTTCAACTGGCGGCTGTGATTCCGGCAGCGGGCCAGGTGCGGGCCAATCCGTATCGGCTTCGAGCGCCTCACCATCAACTCGCTCTGCCGCTTCCACGATTGCCACAGGGAGCCATCCTAGCGAGTCGCCATTGCCGAAACGCTTGCTAACCACGTCGGCAAACCGGAGCCGATCCTTTGCCGAATCCACATTGAAATGATCTCGATGCACCTCTTCGCCATCGAGACAAGCAATCACGGTTCGTTGTCCGATCTTGTCGGGATCATCGACCAGCACGGTAATGCGTTTCTTCAAGCTCATGCCAGCGCCCTCCTACGTCGGAAGGATGCTGGAACGGTCGGCGGCTTGTGCAGGGGCGGGAATGGCTCTTCGCAATCGTATGGCCCATCGGCCCATGGCTCTAATCGCCGGAGCCATCGCTTGAGCAGATCGACGTTGATTTCGTCGGCCATGCCGCTGTGGGCGAACACGAACGCATGGTGTCGCCCGCGAAGTGCCGCTCGATCTCTGTCACTGGCCCATCGTGATTCGTCGTCAGTCGTCGGCCATGCCGCATCAACACGGGCCTCGTGCGCGTCGTGTTCCATCTCTTCTAGGTCGAATCGGTCGATCTCATGGGCGCGATCGACGATCTCCTGCACGGCATCGACAAACGCGATGCGAAAGCGCCGTTCCTGTTGTGCGCAGAATAGGGTGGTCGTCACTTCGCCGCCCTCCGTCGCTTAAAGGATGCGGGCAGCTTTGCGGCATGGGCCTGCTTCACTTGATCGAACGCATCGCGTCGCCCCTCGGTGGTGAGCACGACGGCGCGACACATGCGATGCACTAGGTCACGGTCGATCAGGCGAAGGCGGGGCGGGATTGCCAAGTAGAGGTTGACCGCCGCTAGCTCTTCGTCGCCGGTGGCGAGCGGTGGCGGATCGGCTAGGGGATCGCCGGTGAAACCGGCTTGCTTAGCGATTCGAGTGATCGCTGTTTTGGTTTGGGTAAACGTGATACAATCCATTGAAGATTTCTCCTTCGCCCGCGCGGCCTGCCAGCCGGTTATCGCGGGCTTTTTTGTGGTTAGAAAAATTCCTTCACGCCGGCCCGTTGTCGTCGCCGTCGCTTCGGCTTCGGCTCGGGCGGAACTGCTGCGCGGCGTCGCTCGAACTCTTCGAGATGGGCCTCGGTGATCCGCCAACGTGGGCGAGTGCAACCGGGGCTTGCGAGATTGATCGCCTGTAATTCGCCGGCCTCGATCAGTCGTGTGATCTTGTCGGCACTCACGCCGTAATGGCGAGCGACCTGGGGCGGGGTTTGGGCTGTAGTTGGCATGGCTTAGCTCCTCTTGGCGTCGGTTGCCGTTGCTCATTCGCCATTCAAAAACGAAAAACCGGGCATTGCATCAAACAAGCAAAACGAACTTTGCGGGGCGGCGCACAAAAAAAGCCCCGATTGCTCGGGGCATGACGCGGAAGAAAAAATGTCGTGCAAAGTTCAATGCAAAGTTCAGACCTCGAACTTTGGCATTAGGTCAACTCGATGTTGTTTTGCTTCGCATAATCGAATACCGATTTCCAGGCGTAGGCGTAGCCACGCGAACCGTCGATTTCTGTACGCGCACTCAGGCGTCGGCCAATCGTCGACCCGTGGATTCCGAGTATTTCCTCTACCTTGGCCGTGCGTAGAATCTCACCATCGGGCTTGCCGCCGTACCGATATTCTGCCGGCACATCTGGCTTAGGTGGAGTCGGCTTTTTCGGTGTCGCGGCCTGTAGATCAGCTAACGCATCGGGCCATCGTTCTTCCGCTGCGAGCGGCCCCTTTTCGGCCGCAATGACATTGAGAAACGCTCTGAGGCTTTTGCAGTCGCCATCGAGTGTCTCGGCTATCGCGGTCCCTTGCTTCACGACCGCGCGCCCACGAGCAATCGTATCCTTTGCCGCAGCAATATAGCGCTCTCGGTTTGCATCGAATCGTGCTTCGCGTAGCTCTTCGTTTGCACAACGCGCAAGCAATCCAGCTTGAAAATATTGTTGAACCGCTTTGATGAAATCTTGCATCGGTCGCATCCTTGATCTTGCGACACCTTGAAATGAAAAAAACAGCGCGGCAACCGTTCAAGGTTTCGGCTTTCGGGAGCTACCCTAGCCGCGCTGAATTGATCCTAGCCGACGATCCGCAATTTATCACGAGTATCTTCGGCGGTTTCTGGTCCGCATTTATCGTCGGGCTGGAAGAGCCACGCGCGAACGTGATCGGCCACGGCCTGTAGTCGATCATCCTCGATCCGCTCGCGGTAGAGGCTCGCCATATCGTCACGAGAATGGCCCATAACGTGATCGACCGCCACTTGATCGCGGGAGTCGCCGCCGATGGTTTCAAACGTATGGCGCAGCGCATAGAACCCCAGACCGGGCCGATATAGCTCGGTTGCGTCGAGCAGCTTGCGAAACTCTTTTGACACCGGGCTATCGTGCGTGTCCTTGGCCCATGCTTGGCCGTACTTGGTGATGAATAGCAGATCAGCCGCCGCCTCATCCTTGGGCGTCGGGCGTGTGGCGATAACCGCCTCAATAGCCTCGATGGTTTCGGGCCAGAGTTTACAACGCCGGTCGATGCCGGTCTTGGGCCTTGGAAAATTGATCCAGCCGCCTCGCAGATCGAGCGCCGACAAGGTTAGGTGTCCAACGTCCGCATTTCCGAAACCACAATTGGCCGCAATCAAGATCATCGCTTTTAGCTGGTCGCTGGCCTTCTCGATCAGCGTGTGGATTTGATCCGGCTCGAAGAGTCGCGGCCCCTTCTTGGCCCGTTCCTTGCGGAGCACACGCTTTGCTGGTCGCTTGAACATCGGACCGAATCGAACAGGACGGTCGATCAGACCGGCATCGTAGCCGTACTTGAAGAGCACGCGCACGCGGGTGATCTCGCCACCTAGCCCGGTCGGATTCCACTTGGCCGCGATGCGGGCGCGGTACGATTCAAAGTCATCGGCGGCCAGATCAACCACAAGGCGGTTTTTGCCGAAGTGCTCGATCAGCCTATCGCAAGTGGCATGGTAATCCAAAAACGTCGTATTCTTGATCTCGCCGCTGTCACGGAGTTGTTCCTTGACCGTCAGAAACCGATTGCACAGGTCGCGGAGTGTCAAACCGTCAGCCGCCACGCGAGGCGTGCGACCAGCTAGCAGATCATCGCGTTGATCGAGCCACGTTTCGAGTGCGGCCTTGCCCTTGGGATCGGTCGCGGTCGATCCGAAGTAATGCAGCTTCCCGCGAACCTTTTTGGCCCATCGGCCAGTCTGATGAGGGAAGAGGGGAAAGTCTCGCCTCGGCTTGGAGACTTTGCCAGCGGGCTTCCGATGAGTAGACTTAGGCATTGATGCCACCTCGCTTTTGAACGGTTTAGGTGGTGTCAGTGACACCTGCCCGGTCGCTCGGGCGGGTGTCAATTTTCGCTGCCAAATAGCCTAGCGGGTGTCAGAACGGGTGTCAAACCAAGATGGGCCAGTCTCAGGAGATTTAAAAAACGCCAAAAACAAATGGAAAAACGCTTTGCCCCTGTAGCTCAGCTGGATAGAGCAATTGACTTCTAATCAATAGGTCGCAGGTTCGAATCCTGCCGGGGATGCTAGACAAGCACTTTGATAATTTGCTGTTACGACATGTCATCGTCGGCCTTCGAAAAATCGCTGTCCACCGATTGTCCACTATTCTCGGCGTAACGATAGATTTCCTCCGACTGAGCGTCCGCGTTATGGTTGGCGTAACAAGCCATCGTTGTCTCGGTGGATTGATGCCGCCTCACGTGCTTCAGCAGCGGTAAAGAAAAGTGGCCCCACCTGTCGGCGAAGCTACGGCGCCGATCTTTGACACTGGCGAACTTGGTGTTTCCCAGGGACGCTTCACGCCTTGGCCGAGCGGATTCGGGTCCCCTCGCGGCTTGCCCGCGTGGAACCGCTGACTACGCACAGGACATGAACCGCAGTAAGAACCGGCCGAGCAAACAGCGCGGCTACACACCGCCGGCCTGCCGAGGCCAGTCGGAACGCGTGTTGCATCACGGTCGGTGCGTTGCCTCGCCGTGTCACGCCCGCGCCGCTGCAGAAACGACGGATATTCTCATCGGCCTCGGTAAGCGTTGCGCGTATCACAACACGTTGCGCTCGACCCTTCTCGTGGCACGACATTCCTGTGCATGATCATCGGCTCCATCCACGCGAGGTGAATGAGGCCGGCCTGATTCCGGTCCCCTCGCG
>JAGQOS010000084.1 GCA_020427265.1 Planctomycetales bacterium | reverse complement strand
CGGATCGGAGAGGTCACCGGCCAGGTAGATGTCGGCCGGATCGACGTTCTGAATCAGCTCCTTGATGATTCGCACATCGTCTTCGCCGTACGGGTTCTTGGCGATCGTACCGGTGCGGTAAAAGGGAAGGTCGAGAAAATGTAGATGCTCTTCGCGGCAACCGCAAACCACGGCGCCGGCCTTCGCCTCGCTCCAACGAATGAGAGCCTTGATCTTAAGCACCTCTTCGCAATCGGGCTCACCCGGCTGCTTGTTGCTGAGCGACTCGGCTACCTTTTGCTCGATTTCGCGAGTCCGGTGGTCGTCGATGCCGAAGATGCGCGAGTATTCGACCATCTGATCGGCAAGCCGCAGGGCATCGTGATCGAACACGGCAATGTTGCCGCTCGTCATATAGGCCACGTGCACTTCGTGTCCGTCTTCGACCAGGCGAATGAGCGTGCCACCCATGCTGATCACGTCGTCGTCGGGATGGGGGCTGAAGCAGATGACGCGTTTAAAGTCTCTTCCCGACGGATGGTATTCGATCGTGTCCATCATCCAGCGGAACACACGATGCGCGAGCCGCTCGGCCGGGCCATGATGCCGCAGCAGTTGATGCAGCCCATGGTCGCGGAAGTCGTCATCGGAGAGTTTCAACAGCGACTTTTCCGTTTGATCGCATAGCCAGAGCACCGCTTTCTTGATAAGCGGATCACTCCACTCAACGTTTCCCAACAGCCAGGGTGTGGAATCGGCGGTCAATTCGCCGGCCGCAGCACGGTCGAGAAAGATGCTGGCGTCGGGATGCTCTTGCAGGATGCTCGCCGGCACGCCATCGGATTGGGGGCCCTCGACAGCTTGTTTGATGATCGAAGCTTTGTGCTCGCCGAGCGCGATGAGCACGATCCGCCGCGCATCCATGATCGTGGCCAGGCCCATCGTAATGGCGTGCGGCGGCACATTTTCTTCGCTAAAGAAATCCGACGACGCGTCGCGACGTGTAATCGGATCGAGCGTGGCGAGCCGCGTGCGGCTGTTGTGCACACTGAAGGGTTCGTTAAAGCCGATATGGCCGTTACGTCCGATGCCGAGCAACTGAATGTCGATGCCGCCGGCGGCCTGAATCGCCGCTTCGTACTCGCGGCAGTGTTGCGGCACGACGTCCAGCGGCAGACTGCCATCGGGAATATGAATGTTTTCAGACGGGATGTTCACATGGTCGAAGAAATGTTCGCGCATCCAGCGATGGTAACTCTGCAGCCGATCGGCTTCGAGACCGTAGTACTCGTCGAGGTTGAATGTGACCACGCGCGAAAAGTCGAGCCCTTCCTCGCGATGCATGCGAATCAGCTCGCGATAAACACCGACGGGAGTGCTGCCAGTGGGCAAACCCAACACGGCAGCCTGACCCAGCGCGTTGCGCTCGCGAATCACGGTGGCCACGGTCTGAGCAACTTTTGCGGCGAGTTCAACATTGGAATCGAAGACATAACAAGGCACGTGCGTACCGGAGACGGGGCGCACGGACGTGGCGAGCTGCTTTTCAGGAGGGCGCATCGTTAAACTAAATCGAGACGGAAAATAAGGCGGGAACCGATCAGTCGGCTAGTATGGCAGATGGAATTGAGCTAGTCCACCGACCTGGGAGCCTGGGAGTAAGCCGGTAGCGTACCGCCGTTCGTGAAAATTCCCCATTCGAACGCCCAGCGTTCGGAGACCGCGACGAGGAATTCCGAGCTTCGGACCTGGAACGTCCGAATTCGGGCGTTTGCCACGGCACAGGCCACAGCGCAGCGGTCACTTTTTCTCATGCGAAAATACGTCTACCCAATCGCGTGCTTGTTCAATTTCCAGCTCGTGGATTCGCCGCACGGCGCCGCGGTATTGCAGTCGCAGGCACCGTTCGCGTAGCAACAGGTCGAGCCGCAATTCCGCTTCCTTGAGAGCGAGTCGAGTATCTTCGAGAGTCGCCACGAACGGGGCTGTGTAGGCGCTGTGATGAAACTGCTCGTATTCGGCGACCAGTCGCTCGAACGATGCGATTTCCGCCTTGGTCATTTCGATGTCGCGCTCGAGCCGTTTCTGGGCGAGTGGATACTCCACACGGTCGTATCGGAGCAGACGCAATTCGGCCAATTCAAGGTTTCGCATGGCCGCCGGCAGCGAGCCCGGCGGCGCGGCGGCCACGGGCGCAGGGATCGCCTCGCCGGCCTGCAGCAGGCCGGCAAAACTTGCAGTTGAAACAATCGCGAGCAAACAGCAACACCATGGCGAAATACGGAAGGCGTACATGACTTGGTTCCCGACCGGGGCGAAAGAGCAGAAAATTGCGATCCTTTCAGCCTAATCCGACTCGCTGAGCCGCTCAAGCACGCCGGCTGCGATCGCACGCCTCCAGCCATCGTGGGGGGAAGGCAAAATCGGCCAATCGATTGGCTAGGACGCTCGGGCTTCGCCTTGGTATAATGCAAGTCCCACCTAAATGGCACGGCGTGCCGAGCGCTTCGTTTCCCGCCTTCCGAGCTCGCACGTCGAATTTTCCGCGATCGATCTTTGCAAGCTCGTCGCCGGTTGCCGTCCATTCCCGATTGTTCACCGAACCAGGAGACTCGTGCGAAAATGAGTTTGAATCGAAACGCCTGGAACGCGTTTGTCTTCGCCTTCTCACTCCTATTATTGTTCGGCCTCGCGCCCTATGCGCTGACCGACGATGCCGGTTCCGACGAAGCCGCGGTAAAGAAGCCACGGGTATTTCTCGACAAGTCGGCGCGCATTGTCGAGTACCAGTTACGGCGGCTCTCGAACGAAGAGTTGCTGCTGGTCGATCGTGCGACCGACGATGCCAAATACAAGCCCGTTTATCAAGCGATTCTCGTGCGCCCGCAAATGCCCCGAGCGATACGCGAAGAGGCGTTAGCCGGGTTGAAGGTATTAGAAGACACAAACTCGGTCGCCATCTTACTGGCGGCGATTGGCAATGCGAAAGCCGACGACGAAGGCGCCGAATCCGTGTTGGCCGATCTGGCCAAGCTGTTGTTGGGGCAATCGGCAGCCGAGCTTACCGCCGAACTGCCAGCCATTCAAGCGGCGTCGCAAGCCGAGTCGCCGGCTGTACGACGCACCGCGTTGGCCGCACTGCTGACGGTCGGATCGGTAGACGACGTGTGGAAAAACGCCGCCGGCAACGACGAATCGCTGGTCGATCTGCTGGCCGCTATCCCCATGGTCGCCAGCGACACCAAGCGAGCCGCCGTGAAAGACCATGTTCTGGCACTGCTCAACGAGTCGCGAACCACCGACGTGCGCCGCGGAGTTGTTCGAGCCCTGGCCGCGATTCCAAGCGAATCGAGCGATGTCTTCGATGCTGCGGCGCTACTGTTTGGCGACGATGACCTGCGTGCTGATGCCGTTACGACGCTGCTGGCGATTCCGCGCGAACGCTGGAATGCGGCCCGGGCGCCGCAGTTGGTTAAGGAGATTGTCGCCGTCGCGGAGGCGTCGCCGCTCGAATTGCGCACCAGCGACACGTTTCTCGACTTGATGCAACTGGCCGACGAATTGCTTAAACGCGTGCCCGCCGAGCAGGCGCGAGCCGTGCGCGAGCGGCTCGGCGCGCTCGCCGTGCGCGTGGTGCGGATCAATACGGTGCTCGAAGAGATGCGCTACGACAAGACGCATTTCGCCGCCGAAGCCGGCAAACCGATCCAGGTCGTGCTTCATAACGACGACGCCATGCCGCACAATTTCAACATCGTGGCGCCGGGCAGCCTGCGCGAAGTCGGCATGCTCGGTTCGAAAATGCAGCCGACGGCCGACGGCAACCCGTACCAGTTCATTCCCGATACCGACAAGCTGCTCGTGCCCGGGCCGATGTGCCAGCCAAACCAACGGGTGACGATCACGTTCACCGCGCCGACCGATCCCGGTGAATACCCGTACGTTTGCACGTTTCCGAATCATTGGTTCCGTATGTACGGCGTGATGGTCGTCGTGCCCGACTTAGCCGAGTGGGAGGCCAACCCGACGAAGCCGACCGACCCGCTCGGCCTGACGCGCGAGATCGTAAAGAACTGGACGATCGACGACTTTGGCGACGACGTGCTTGCCAGTCCTCCGCCGCGCGACCTAATCGCCGGCCAGGGCTTTTTCCTGGAAGCCGGTTGCAATAAGTGCCACAAGATCGCCGGCCAAGGTGGCGTCGTGGGACCGGACCTGTCGGAAGTTTTCAAACGGCACAAGGGACAGCGTCGTTCGGTGCTTACCGAAATGCTCGACCCGTCGAAGGTGATCGGCGAAGACTTCGTCGTGCACTCGATCATCACGCTCGACGGTCTCGTGCTGACCGGACTCATCAAGGCGCAGGACGCCGATTCGATTTCGCTGATGACCAACCCCGACTCGTGCGAAGTGGTGAAAGTAGCGCGCGACGACATCGACGAAATGATCAAGACGAACACGTCGATGATGCCCAAGGCGTTGCTCGACCGCTTCACCCAGGGAGAAATCCTGCAGATCGTCGCCTATCTGGAAGCCGGCGGCGTGGTGCAGTAACGCGCCGAGGCGTCAATTACTCCCCTTCATCCGCCAGGCGTTGCAGCACTTCGATGCCGCGCTCGAGCGTCGCCGTGTCGGCCGCGTAGGAGATGCGGAAGTGCGTGTCGGCGGCGCTGAAGATGTTGCCGGGAATGATCAGCAGTTCGTTCTGGATCGCGCGGCGCACGAACTCCGTTCCCGTGCCCCACGGCGCGCGGGGAAAGGCGTAAAACGCGCCGCCCGGTGCGGCGAGTTCGAAGCGGCCGGCCAATCCTTCCAGCAGCAGGTCGCGGCGGCGATGATAGTCGGCGATCTGCGCCGACATGTCGGTTTCCAATGCCGCGAGCGCCGCCCATTGGGCCGGTTGCGGCGCACAGACGAACGTGTACTGCTGCAGCTTCATCATCTCGTTGACAATCGCCGCCGGGCCATGCACGAAACCGAGCCGCCAGCCGGTCATGGCGTGGCTCTTCGAAAAGCCGTCGATCACAATCGTTTGCGGGTTGGTCGCCGCCGGACTGGCGAACGGCGCGTCGTAGCAGAAGAGCCGATAAATCTCGTCGCTCAGCAGCGCCACGTTCTTCTCTTCGGCCAGGCGAGCCAACGCCGCGACCTCGTTGGCCGAGGCGACCGCGCCGGTCGGGTTGGCCGGGCTGTTGAGCAGAATCAACTTGGTGCGCGGCGTGATCGCGGCTTCAATCTTTTCAAGTGGCAACCGGAAGTCGGGATACGTGTCGACGAACACGCAGGTGCCACCCGCCATTTTCACCAGCGCCGGGTACATAACGAAGTACGGATCGAGGATGATCACCTCGTCGCCCGGATCGATCATCGCCAAAGTCGCCAGCACCAGGCCGCCGCTCGTGCCGCTGATGATCGCCACGCGGCGGTCGTCGTGGCCGTACTCGGCGTCGACGCGGGCCTGCAACGCCTCGCGCAGCTCGGCGATTCCCTGCGTTACGCTGTAGCTGTTCTTGCCGCCGCGAATCGCCGCGATCGCCGCTTCCTGAATCTCCTCGGGCACCGGAAAATCGGGCTGGCCGATCGACAGGTTGATCGGATTCGCCATCGTGGCAGCCAGATCGAAGACCTTGCGAATACCTGAACTGTCGAAGGCGGCGCTGCGTTTGGCGATCCAAGGATGCGGCATAGCGAGAATTTCTAATTTCTAATGTGTAATGTGTAATGTTAGATGTTGAATTTGGGGGCGCGGACTACGGAAGTCGTGTCAGCATAGCGTCGGTAACGTGTTGCGACAATCGTCGGTCGCTAAGGCTCAGTTCGCAGACGAGTGCGGTAATCGCCTCTAAAGCGTCGGGGCAGGGCAGGGGAGTTGGAAACCAGAAACGGCCGGTCGCCCCGCCGCCGATCACGGCTCCATGCCTTTGCATGGCCGTAAACATGGTCTCGCGTTTCGAATCGCTGCGAATGGCTCGTCCGCCCAACCGCTCGATGGCGGCATCCAAGTCTTCCTCGGCCTCCTGTTCAACCAGGAGCGTCGCCCCGGCGTTCATGCTGAGAATACGTCGCGCCAGCAACAAGAAGAACGCGCGCGGAGAAACGGCCTGGCCCGTTTCATCCCAAACGCGGCACGTTTCACCGTCGCCATCCACCCAAACGCTGGCGTGCCAGTCTTCTAGTTTCGAAGGCGCGTCGGCATCATCGCGATCGGGCGCCACAAAGCGGCAATCGACCGGTTCGGTTAATCGATTCAGCAACGACCGTGCCGCGCGGCTTTCGGTAAACAGACCGATCCGTAAGGAGCGCAGCGCGTGATACGATTTGGCCAACTGCGCCACGTAACTGGCTGGTTCGGCGATCCGCTGGGCCGCGCCAAAACGCCGCGCGCGGCGGCGCGAGGGAAAATCAAATTCCGCGCAAACGGCGTCCAGTCCATGGCCGGCCGACAAGGGCCGACCCGCAGCGTTCCAGAAACGCAGCGTCACGCTCGCCGCCCTGTCAGTCGCGTTGCCCAGCATCAGCGCGCCGGCGGCTTGTTGTTCGGCCAGCAGCGCGACGAGCGCCGGAGCCGTCACGTTACCGGCTTCGAGCACATCGCGCCCCAGCCGTTTGAGCCCCTCGGCGGCCGCTTCGACCAACTCGGCCGTCACGCTTCTAGAATCGCGGGCGAGCAACACCGTGTGCGACGCATCCGCCCCACCAGATTCGAGCAGCGTCGCGCCCCAGGCGATCGCTGCGCGGCGGGCAACCTCGGGCGTGATCTCGTTCAACTCAATTCCTGCGAGCCCTTCGTTATCGAAGAGGCTCGTTCGCCCTCTCCGACGGATCACCTGGGAAAGCTGTTCGGCGCGGCGGGCGGAAAGGAGCGATGTCTCGTCGCGCTGCGGACAATCGCGACAAGCATGATAAAACTCGGCCAGCCGCGCCAGATGCACTGCGCGGCTGATCGGCTGCCGCTCACCGGGACAATGAAAGGTTTGTTCGCTTTCGCACTTCATCGCGGGGCGCACATTTGGGAAACGGAGGACGGGACGCAGAAGTGCGCACTCTATGCCAGTGTGTGAAACGAGGCAAGATGAGAATGCCCATGGTCTTCCGTTCAGAATTCGCCTCGCACCGCTCCTTTACTGTATTACTGATTCCAAAGCGATTATCTTTTATTGAAACGCTGGCCCTACCTCGCAGCAGAACAAACCATGGTGCAAGTCAACATCCGCCAAATGCTCGGATATGTTTCTGTTAGTTGTGCAGCCATTGCACTGTGCAGCTATGCATACAACCGCTCGCGTCATTCCGAACTGGCCAAAGAACAATTGCTTCAAATCTGCGAACAAAGGGGCGGAACGGTAGGGTTCGACGTCGTCGATGGCGACGTGATCGTCAATTTAAGCGGCACTCATCTAACACAAACCGATATAGCAACGCTTCCCAAGCTCTTTGAACGCTACATTTCATCGGACATTGGCATCGGCCGACGTGTGCAACTGAACCTCAACAACGCGACATTTGACGGGGAACGACAGGATTTGCTTGGAGATTACATTGTCGGGTTGTCGCTCGCAGGACTCGATTTTGACGACGCCGAACTTCATGAGATCGTGCGTATTTGCCCTCGAATTGAGCGACTTGATTTGCAAGGCACGAAGATCTCGGCCAAGTCGATTATTGACATTGCGTCGCTTCCTGTTGGCCATCTGAACATTCGCGATACGCATCTGAGTTGCAACGAGATCGCTCAATTAGGCAACTGCCAGAGTCTCTACAAACTAGACGTCTCGGTCCCAAACGATGAGTTCCGCAAACTGGAAGAAGTATTGCCATTAGTTTGGATTGAAAACGAAACGCCGACGAACTGTCAATAAACCGAGCTTACGGCAAAATCTCCTTAACCTGCTCCGGTGGCCGCCCCAGGCGCGCCTGGCGGCCGGCGACGACAATCGGGCGTTCGATGATTTCAGGGTGCGCGGCCATGCGGGCGATCAGATCCACAGGGTCATCGGTCGCCGGCAGGCCAAGCGCACGGTGCTCTTTCGCGCGGATCAGTTCCTGCGGCGAAAGGCCGAGCTTACGCAGCAGGCTGGCGATCGTTTTGGCGTCTGGCGGGTCTTGCAGGTATTCGATGATCTCGGGTTCGTGCCCGGCCTCGCGCACAAGCGCGAGCGTTTGGCGGCTCTTAGAGCAGCGGGGATTGTGGTAGATCGCGATCTTCGTCTTGGCCATGATTTGTTCGACTATGGGCAAGTGGATTTCAGACGGAAGTTATTCAGACAGGATAACAGGATTTGCAGGATGAAGTGACCCGGTATCGTGTCGATCCTGTAATCCTGTCAGCAAAGCCTGCCCGCTATCCCGCCGGCTGAAGGTTTTTTCGCGCGCCAAGCGGCCATTGTACCAGAGCGACCATCGCCAACACACCGCCGAGCGCGGCGATCTGCTTGGTTGTGATCGCTTCGCCGTCGTAAGCGCCCCAGAGAATCGCGCCGATGGGAATCAGGTACGTGACCATGCCGGCGAAGAGCGGACCCTTGAGGACGATCAGTTTCAAAAAGGCGTAGGTCGCTAGTCCGGTGCCCAGCGCCCCGAGGGCGAAGAGCGACAGCACGGCCAGCCGCCATTGCGCGGCGTCGGCCGATGCCGCCGTGGCGGGCGGGCCCGGCAGGCCGACCTGTTGTTCGACGAACGAAAGCGGCACGAGCACGCCACCGGCGAGCAGCAAGGCCAGCGCGGTAACGGGAAGCGGCGGCGCGTCTTGCAGTTTCTGCCGCACGAACGTGTTGCCGATGGCGTAGCAAGTGGGTACGAGCAGGGCGAGCACGAGCATCGGCGCCGTCATGTCGCGATCCAAGCCGTCGGCCATCATCAAAGCGAGAAAACCGAGCCCGCCGACGACGCCGATCAGTTGCCGCCGGCTCGGATAAACGCCGAGCATCGGCACGGAAACGAGAACCGTCAGCAGCGGTACGAAGGCGACCGTCATGCCGATAAACCCGCTGCCGTAACGCACGACAAGCAGCGGCTGAATCGTATGCGGCACGATGTTCCCCAGCAGCGCGACGACGGCGACCTTCGGCCATGCGCCCGGTGGCAGCACGCGCCGCTTACCTTGCAGCCACCAGAGCAGGGCGAGCGACAAGCCGCCAGCCATCGCCCGCCAGCCGCCGACACTGGCCGGCGAAAATACGAACGCCGCCTTTTTCATCAAGATAAAGCTCGAGCCCCATACGAGCGAACAGAACCAGAACAGCAAGTGGGGCATGGCGAAACAAATGAAGGGGTGGCGCTCGAACGTCGCGGTGTCGCAAGGCAATCGTCCATAGTAACCGGCGTTGCGGCAAACGAGTAGTGCCGCGATCGGCCACAATGCGTCGACGCCTGCGCCATTGCCGTTTCTCAACGCCGGGTTCACAGAAACCTCGAATTCGGCCCGCGCCCAGCAAATTGCATACGCACCATTGCCGACGCCGTTGATTGCATGTTAAGCTGCCTCGCGCTGAGCTCGTGAAATTACTGAAAGCAACGATCGAGAAGGAGCGGAGGTCAACGATGGGAAGGGGATCGCATTTCTTAAAGTTCGGCAAACCGGGACGTTTGGTAAGAAGCTTGCGCGGCTGGCGACGTGTTGGCCTGGAACGGCTCGAAGGACGCGAATTACTTGCGGGCGACTGTACGGCCGCCGTCACTCCCCCGGGCCGACTGACGATCACCTGCGATGGTGCCGACAACGAGCTGACGTTAACCGAGAGCGGCGGCGTTTTCACTCTCACGGGTGCGGCGGGCACGAAAGTCAATTCTCAATCGACGCCGCAAAATTTTTCGGGCGTTACGGACGATGTGGTAATCGACCTGCGCAACGGCGACGACGTGCTGCTCGTCGACGGCGTGGATGTAGGAGGCGATTTGCGAATTGACGGAGGACGCGACGCCAACCGGATCGAAGTTCGCGACTCAACGATTGCGAAATTGCTGCGTGCCGGTGCCCAGGACGCCACCATCTCGGGAGCGGGCGACGTGTTCGGACAGTTTATCAAAATCGAGAACACCGATGTCGGCGGCGACGTGCGCATTCGCACTCATGACAGCGAAGCTTCGAGCACCGGCGGCAATAGCACAGGCAATTACGTGGTATTGGCCGGCAACCAGGTCGGCGGCTCGCTGTTCATCATGCACGGCGATGCGATCAGTACGAGCGATGCTGGAACTAGTATAGGCAACGACACATTAATTCACGGCGGCAACTCGATCGGCGGCAAGATCCATTTGCATGGCGGCGAAGCGTGGGCCACGGGCAACGGCGATTTCGTCGAGAGCACGGGCAATCGCAATTTGATCGAGGGAAACACGCTGATCGGGGGCAAGATTCGCATCGACAATGGCAAGGCCGTTTCAA
The DNA here is from genome assembly GCA_020427265.1 of Planctomycetales bacterium. Lineage (GTDB taxonomy): Bacteria > Planctomycetota > Planctomycetia > Pirellulales > JAGQOS01 > JAGQOS01. Next base: position 3,374 of record JAGQOS010000084.1, on the reverse strand, counting down.
TCGGAACCGGACACGAAGCCAATGCTAATGGAAGTGTCACATCGATCGTGGGAAACACGTCGATTGATGGCGAAATCACGATTCAAAACGCCGAGGCGCGCGGTACGGTGGAAGGATCGGAAGCCGCCGCAACCGGCAACTTTGTCCTGGTATACGATAACGACGCGATCAACGGCGATATCGACGTTTTCAACGAGGATGGCCGCGGTGTTGCCGTTGGCGACCAGACCCGGGCGGACGGCAACTATACCGACATCCACGAGAACGGCGTCATTCAAGGCGACGTCCGCATTCAAGATCAAACCGGACGAGCTTCGGCGCGCGGTCTTGCGTCGGAGGCGAACGGCAACGCTTCGTTTGTCGATCTCAATACGTCGATCGACGGCGATATCGAGATCTGGCATCATCAGAGCGAAGGCCGCACGACCATGGACGACAGCTTGAGCCGTGGAAGCTGGACGCTGGTAGAGCTCAATGGGTCGCTGACCGGCGATGTCGAGATTCATATTCTCGACGCTTTTGGTCGCACGACAGGGGACAACAGCGAAAGCTTCGGCGCCCACACCCAGGTGTTCGACCAGGCGATTGGCGGCCGGCTGAACCTTCGCATCAACAAGGCGGAAAGCGTGGCGACCGGCGTTGGCGGCACGAGCCAGGACAGCCTGACGGCGGTATCCGGCACAACGGTCGCCGGCGACTTGAAGATCAAGGCGAACCGGGGCGACGATGAGATTTTGCTCGACATGGTCGACGTGACCGGCAAGACCGACATCGCTACGGGCCAGGACGACGATTACCTCACGGTTCTCGACTCGGTCTTTGCCGACCCGGTCGAGGTCAACGGCGGCCAGGGGGACGACACGTTCGAAGATAGCGGCGGAAACACGTTCCCTGCCGGCTCGCCCGAGTTGGAAAAAGTTGAAAACATCATCTAAGGCGACGGCTTGGCGACCGGCCGACTGCGTAACCCGAGAAATTTCAGCGCGGTAAATACACCACGGCTACTCCTGCATAACAGTCCACCGCAGGGTGGCTTTAAGCCGTCTGTAGGTGGCAATTGCAGTACGCCGCAGATGCCCACTTTTGCACCATCGTGCACTGTGGCAGTGCTGTTTTTCCGGCAAAACGCAAATATGCGTGCTGCACGCTGTAGGGCGCGATCCATTAGCGAATATTTTCGTCGCTTGGCGAGCGGCTATTCAATCCGGTCCCGGAACGGTCCCTTTCGCTTGGGCATGTAGCGGCACAGTGCAATGCCGCCAAAGTAGAGAGCGGTAAGCGGGATCGCCATCAGCAACATGCTCATCGGGTCGGCCGGCGTCAGCAACATCGAGATAATGGAGATGACCAGCACGGCGATCTGCCATTTGTCGATATAGTCGCGAATTGCAAAGATACCGATCCGTTCCAGAAAAAGCATGACGAGCGGCAATTGAAAGCTGATGCCAAAACCGATCGGCATCAGCAGCGCGAAACTCATCCATTCGCTGATGCGCATGTCGGGATCGATTTCGACCCAGGCATTGATACCAAACAGAAAATCGAGCACGTAGTCGAACACGACAAAGAAGGCGAGCGCCGCCCCCGCCACAAACAGCACCAGGCTGAATGGACCAAAAATGTAGACATAATGTTTTTCGTGCGGATAAAGCCCCGAAGCCACGAAAGCCCAGATGAAATAGAACATGAACGGGCTGGCCAAAATCGCACCCGCCAACAGCGAAGCCTTCACAAAAATCATGAACGCTTCCTGGGCGCTGAGCGCCTTGACGCTAATGCGCGGGTCGCTCTTAAGCGGATGCCACAGGTAGATGCGAATCATCGTCTCTCGGTTGATCGCCGCCGAATCGTAGGGCACATCGGGCAGTTCGCCAAACGCCTGCGGATCGTGCCGTTTCAATTCACGCACGAGTTGTCCCGGGTGGATGAATGTTTCGCGCGGGATCATTCGATCGGCGCCCATCAGTTCGAGTAGCTCGTCGCGCGCGTCGTCCAGCGGCATTTCGGCTAGGCGTCTCAATTCCTCGGGCATCTCTTCGCGTGCTGCAAGTTGCTGCTGCAGTCGCTCGTGATAGCGGCCGATTTCCTTGTTCTCGTAGTAGCGTTCCAGCGCCGCCGTAAGCGGGTCCTGGATGCGCTGCACGATTTCGTTGCCGAATGACAAGCCGAGCACTGCGCCGATCGCCAACGCAACAATCGCCTTAAAGAGCGCCGCACGCAACTCTTCGAGATGTTCGCCGAACGACATTTTCGTATCGGCAAAAAGATCGTCTTCGTCGTCGTAGGACATCGGTCGCGGCGTGGCGGAAGGCGGGAAACGTGGATACGAACAATCAATTCCGCCATCGGGGCGGCGATCGGGGGCAGATGGCATGGCGCGCTGCTAACATTCGATGATAACAACGGCGAAAACGTCCTGCTAGGCGAACGCCGGTTGCCGGGTTGACCGGTTTAACGATAATACAGCGTTGTCGGCCGCTGAAGGCCATGATTTGCCGTCGATTTGCCAATTATTTCAGTCTGCGCCGTCATTCACTTCCTGCGAACGGTGCGCGGCCGAGACAGCCAGGCGCCGGCCGAAAGCCCCCGAGACATTCGCCGCCCAAACCTGTTGAAATCACGAGAGACTCTGCGATGAAACTCGATTACCCGCTCAGATTCGAACCTCTGTTCCGTCGGTATCTCTGGGGTGGGCGGCGTCTGGGCGAAGTCCTTGGCAAGCCGATCGGCGATGCGCCGTGCGCGGAAAGCTGGGAAGTGGTCGATCACCGCGAAGATCAAAGCGTTGTGCGGGAAGGGGCGCTGGCGGGAAAGACGCTGGGCCACCTGGTCGCTGAACACAATGATGAATTGTTCGGCCGCCATGCTCCGCTCGATCAATTTCCCTTGCTGTTTAAGTTGCTAGATGCTCAGAAGACGCTCTCTGTCCAGGTCCATCCCGACGATGCCCGCGCCGCCCGGCTAGATCCGCCAGATCGCGGCAAGACCGAAGCCTGGGTGATCCTCGATGCCGAGCCGGGGAGTGTAATCTACGCCGGCTTAAAGCGTGGTTTCGACCACGCTGCGCTCCAGCGCGAGGTGGCTCGCGGCACGACAGAACTTTGCCTGCATCAGCTAGAGGCAAAACCGGGCGATTGCGTGTTCATTCCCGCCGGCACCGTGCATGCGCTCGGAGCAGGCTTGCTCGTGGCCGAAATTCAGCAATCGAGCGACACGACCTATCGGCTCTACGACTGGAACCGGGTGGATGCCGACGGCAACGCCCGTGAATTGCACATCGAGGCCGGACTCGAAGCGATCGACTACGATTTGGGACCGAGCCGCTTTCAAACGCCGCAGGCAACTGGCTGCGACGGTGTCGAGCGGCTCGTTGA
>JAGQOS010000083.1 GCA_020427265.1 Planctomycetales bacterium | reverse complement strand
TGACAAATCCCCCCTGCTTAACCGGCTGAACGTACTGTGTATCGAGATAAACCTTTTTGCCAGTCAGTGGAGCGAAGTCAATTCGCGCCACCGAGCGATCGACTGCGTCGGAAAGCAGCAGTTGTTCGGTCGCTGAATTTTGACGTGTCGTTCCACATCCACTGACAGTCGCCAGGCAGCACAGCGCGGCGCCACAAACGATCGCGTGTGCGATGTCTCGCGACCGGCTCGTCCTCATCGGGATTCGTTTGATTCTCGATTGCATCCGCATGGTCGACGCGCACGACCTAATCGCGAAAATCGATGGCCGCCGCGCCGTAGTGATGGCAGGAAATTCCAGGGCAGGGCGGGAAGCGTAGTGATATTGGCCGAGAGCGTCCAGGCGGCTTTCCTGTGCAGGAACGCCTACATTGCCCAACACGGCTACAACTTGTGGGACGCATACATAGCTAAGAAAACGCCCAGGCAATTACGCGCTTGCGCGCAACCATCACTGCTAGCAGAGCCTTGCTAGCAAACCGAATTGGGTGCTACTCGCAATCCGCCAGGGCGCACTGGATTTTCACGATGTCTTCCCGGCGTGCAACGAAGGCATCGAGCACCTTCGGGTCGAAGTGCTTGGCCCGTTGTTCCTCCATGATTTCGAAGCACTTATCGAGGGGATAGGCCGGCTTGTAGGGACGCTTGGAACTCAAAGCGTCGAAGACGTCGGCCACGGCGACGATGCGTCCTTCTAACGGAATGTCGTTACCGGCCAGGCCAATCGGATACCCCGAGCCGTCCCAGCGTTCATGATGTGTCAGCGCAATGCGAGCCGCGACGCGCAGCACGGGCGACGAACTCCCGGTGAGCAACCGCGCGCCTTGATCTGTGTGCGTGCGAAATGTGGCCATTTCCTCTTGCGATACGGGGCTTTCGACAATCCGCTTGCCGAAGCCGCAATGCTTTCGCATCTGCTCCCACTCATCCGGTTCGAGCTTGCCTGGCTTTAGCAGGATTGAATCGGGAATGCCAATCTTACCGATGTCGTGTAGCGGCGCGGCGTCAGCAATAAGCCTGACAAAGTTTTCGGCCAGCCCTAGCTCGCGCGCAATCACTTCGGCATAGCGACCAACGCGCTTGATGTGCTGACCTGTTTCATCGTCGCGATATTCCGCGGCGCGAGCCAGCGAGTGAATCAATTCATCTTGAGCCGCCTTCAATGCCGCCGTGCGCGTGGAAACTTCCAGTTCCATCTCCCAAGCATAGTTGGCCAAGTGATCCTGATGGGCCTTCACGCACAATGCATTGCGCACGCGAGGCGCCAACTCCGTGGGATCGACCGGCTTGTTCAAGAAGTCGGTCGCACCAAGATTCAAAGCGTCGAGCTTGGTTTGTTTGTCGGTCGACGCCGTAAGGATGATCACCGGCAGATCGTTCGTACGATCGTCGCGTCGAATCTGTTCGAGCATCTGCAGGCCGCTCACTTGCGGCATCATGATATCGAGCAAGATGACGTCGGGCAGTTTCTCGAGGATTAGATCAAATGCTTTTTCCGGTTCCGTCGTGGTCACAAACTCGAGATAGCCTTCGCGTTCCAGGTACTTCCGCGCAACCTTCACGTTGATCGGCTCGTCATCGATGATCATGATGCGTGGATTTTCTTCCACCTGATTCGGAGAGCGGCGCCAGAGCGATTGCTCCACGCTCGGCGGGGGCGAGTCGCCGCTCAGACGAACTTCCATCTGGGCGATTGAGGACTCGATGTCTTCGTTGATGAGGGGCATCAGATCGGCGTTGGACATGGCGTGCGGGTAGCGCTGCAGCGCAAAAATAGTGAATTGCTGGAAATGTAGTCTTCTGAAACTTACGTCAGAATCACATGCCATGCGGCGTGTCGCGCTGGCGAGTTTCCGTCAGTTGCCCTTCGGATCGTACCAGTCGTGCGGGCGAGACTGGCCACTCGCCATTAGCGAGCCGACGATGGGAGCACGATCCGGGCGGCGAGTGCACGGATTTCGTGGAGCGATTCCTCGCATGCTTTTGGCTCGCCAGCCTTTGCGTACTGCTCTAACTGGGCCGAAGGCCCGACGAGATCGGCGAATCCAGCCGTACCACTCGTTCCCTTGAGCCAGTGTGCGTGACGCGACAGTTCGTCGAACTGTCCCGCAGCCAAGCAACTCTCGATTTCGGCAAATCGTGCCTCCAAGGTCACGACGAATTCCTCGACAATTTCCAGGAAGTCGGGATCATCCAAGGGCAGACTGCACGGCAGTGGCGACGTATCAACGGAAAGCAGCGCAGGGGGTGCGGAAACTGCTGTCGGCACACGATCACGTTTCGCTGTTGGACGTTGGCTTGATGATTCCGTTGCAACGTCCGCTACGTTGGTTGTCGGAGCGACTTTCGCCAGCACACCAAACAAACGAGCCGCGTCGACCGGCTTGGTCAGATAGCCTGTACAACCGGCCGCCAGGCATTTGTCTTCGTCACCTTTCATGGCGTGCGCCGTAAGGGCAACGATTGGCGTCTGCACGCCTCGATCGCGCAGACGCGTGGCCGCCGTGTAACCGTCCATGACCGGCATTTGCATATCCATGAGAATCAGATCGAACTTGGCCGACGATCCTTTTTCGAGGCCGACCTTGCCATTTTCCGCCTGCTCGACAACGACCCCTTGCCGGGTGAGCATGAGACGAATGAGCTTGCGATTCACCGCCCCATCCTCGACGAGCAACACGCGTAATCCTTCGAGCTTCACCTGAGAATCCCAGCCCGTGTTTTCTTTTTCAACGAGCGCGTCGGCATCCGAAGGACGAATTAGCTCGACACCCTTCAAATCACCCAGGGGCACGAAGAATCGGAACGTGCTTCCCACGCCGGGCTCACTCTTCACGGTCAAGTCGCCGCCCAAGGCGCGCGCGATTTTGCGGCTGATTGGCAAACCGAGCCCTGTTCCGCCAAAATTTCGCGTAACCGAAGAGTCGGCCTGCACAAACGGCCGGAAGACCTGATCGATCTTTTCCAACGGGATGCCAATCCCCGAGTCGGCAACGTCGACTTCGAGTTGATACTGGCCTTGCGACCGTTGCAACTGCACAACAATGTCGACCGAACCTTCGTTGGTAAACTTGATGGCATTGCCAACAAGGTTCATTAGCAATTGGCGGAACCGCGCGGGATCCGTGCAGATCGACTCCGGTACGTCGGTTTCCCAGCAACAGTTCAATTCCAGGTCTTTTTCGATCGCCTTGACGCGTAGCATGCTCATCACGGGGCTGAAAAGCGATTGAATCGGACAGTCGAGTTGTTCCAGATCGAGTTGCCCTGCTTCAATCTTGGAAAGATCGAGAACACCGTTGATCAATTCGAGCAAATGCTCGCCGCTGGAATGGATCGTATCGAGGTAGTCTCGTCGTTCTTCTTCATCGCCATCGTCGGCGCCGGCGCGGAGCAGGTTGGTGAAACCCAGAATGCCGTTGAGCGGCGTGCGGATCTCATGACTCATATTGGCAAGAAATTCACTCTTGGCTCGGTTGGCCGCCTCGGCCGCTTCTTTCGATCGCTCGAGGTCCTTTTGAATGACTTCGCGATGCGTCATTTCTTCGCACAATCGCGCCGTGCGCTCGGTAACTCGGTCTTCCAACTCGTCGTGCGCTCGGTTCAGCGCAGCTTGCGAAGTTTGTACGCGTTCCAGCAGGGCGTTCAGCGCCGAATACAGGCTACCGATCTCATCCTTGCCGTCGTACGCAACCCGTTGGGCATAGTCTTCATGCTCGGTAATGTCGCGGGCGGCGTCGGCCAGGGTTGCGAGTGGCCCCGAAATCTTTCGCTGCAAGCCGGCCGCGAGCAAGGCGGCCACGATCAGTGAACCAACAGTCACGCCAGCGGTAAGACGCGCGAAGTAGGCCATTTGATGTTGCTGCGCTTCGGTATTCGCTCGCAACAAGACCAAGCCGAGAGCCTCTGCATCATCGCGAATTGGCAGCACGACTTCGAGTTGTCCTGATCGCGTCGTGCGATGGCCGACTGGCGGCGTCCGATTCGGCGGCAAATAAGCCGGCGCCATAGGTTTCTTGTACTCGGCCAACAAACGCCCATCCGTGCGATAAAGGCACGCATACTCGATTTCTTCCTGCGACTCCAAGGCGTTTAGTAACTCGCTACCCGCCGACGCATCTTCGAACGACATCACTCCCGTGGCGTTAAAGGCGAGAAACTGCGCCTGCGAGGTAAGGACTCTTATCTGATTTTGATACAGCGTTTCGCTGTAATTTGCCCAAAACCCGAAACACATCATCATGATGGCGCCAGCAGCCGAAACAGTCGACAACAGAATGAGCTTCGAGCGAATGGATAGTCGTCGGGCGATTCGCATCGTTCTGCACACCTTGATTTAGGATTCGACTTTTGTTTGGTTCGTTACACCTCCTTGTGCAGATCCCGGCGCCATTCCATGACGCTGGTGTTGGTATCGTTCAAAACTCGTTCAGGTCGAAGATTTCGTCAGCATTCGAAACATGCCCTATTCCACGGGTCGTCCTAACTTCAGCAGCTTAGCGTCCATGCGCAGCCCGCTCTCTTGTGCCGCGCTTACGTTGATTTCGAACTTCACGCTGTCGCCGGCCAAATAAAAATTCACCATGCCGCCCGCCTTGGCAAAGCCGGGTTGCTCTCCAACAATCAACACGCCGCTATGCGACGCAGCCTCGAGGGAATGAAATCCGGAAGCGTCGGCGCCGCGCGAGACAAATAGGATGTGGCAAGCAACTTCGTCGTTGACCGAATCGAGTTCGACGAGTTGGATGGGCCGACCGTTCATTTTTCGCGACGCGGCGATGTGGCTTAGCGGCGTCCGAAGCGGCGTTTCACCCAACACGCCAATCACAAAACTGCCCTGGGTCGCCGCGAACGTTTCCTCGGGCCAGCTAACATAGCGTCCCAGGCTATAGAGATACGCCGCCTTGACGTTATATTCCTTGCGCGTGTCAACGACATCCTGTGCACCTGCGATCGTCGGCCAAATCACGACGCCCACCAGGATGAGTACGACCGTCAGCCAACCGCGCCGCGTGCGCAGTCCACCGTACAACGTCCGCACAGCGGCGCGGCGTTTACGATGGGAATCGATTTGGAGGGCTAGGCGTGGAATCACATGAAAATCTCGATATCTCGATAAAAAACCGTAGGTTGTCCGTTAGATTTTTCGCAGCCAGATCGGCAATTGGCGGATCTCGGACACGGCACGAACGAACGATTGGCCGGTTATGCGTTTTTTGACGATTGCGTGTTTCCCTTCGTTCTCGGCGATAGGCAGTATTCGACCGACGACTAGTAGCGCCATGTCGCCATGCCGTACACGGCCGATTCGACCTCGGTCGATTGGTTGCCGGAAAACGTGTCGGACCCAAACTCGAGATGGTGCGAATCAAGCAAGTGTCGCGCTACGGCCGAGAATTCGAGCGTTGGGGTCGCCTGCCAGGCGAGTCGCAGATCGATCGCGTTGTAGGCCGCGATGTCTTGTCCCGGCAAATTGTCGACGTAGCGCCACATGGCGTCGAATTCCCAATCGCAACAGAAATTCCACGACGACTGGAAATAGAATTGATTCCGCGGGCTGCTTCCAGACTCGAAATTAACGTACTCGTCTCGGAAGAAGGTGTACGCGCCGAAGAGACGCCAACACTCGGTCAGTTCGTAGTTGGCGGCCAATTCGAACCCGTATGTATGACCGCGGCCATCGTTCGTTAGCGTCAAAGGCACTCGGAATGCTGCGGGCGGACCAAGGTCAAGAAACGGCGCGCCCATAGCGAAGGTTTGCAGATCTTCGTATTGATGATAGAAGGCGGCCAAGTCCCAGGAGAACTCGTCGCGAGGCTGGACGCGGATGCCGGCTTCGTAAGCCATCAGATCCTCGGAAACCGTGTTACGGTTACCTATCACAGTGGGAAATACCCCCGGCGCTGCAGCATCGGGGATCTGAGAGATAACCACGTTTTCGTCCGCCCGCGTGGGCGTGCGTACGGCGCGCGAAACCGACGCCCAAATCGAGTGTCGCTCCGAAGGCGTCCACAGCAAGCGGGCCGTCGGCTGAAACTCGAACGGCGAGTAGTCGCCGTGGCTGAATTTCGAACCGACCGTCAAGTACCATCGATCTTCGCAAAGCGTGATCTCATCTTGCAGGAAGTAGCTAAACAGGTCATCGCTACGGCGGTCCGGATCGAGCGTCAGGGCGAAGCCGCCGCGAGTCTTGTCGCGTAAGTTCCGATAGCCCAGTCCCCAGATCACACGATGCCTCCAACCGAGCGGAAAGCGATGCTGGAAGTCAACGTCGAATGTTTCTCGGTCTTCGCGAAAGTCAAAGTCTTGGAGATCGCGTTCCGTGCGATCGTAGTACGTTTGAAACGCCCAATCGCTATCGTCACCCAATTCATGCGTCCAGCGCACGAGGCCGTTGCCGCCCACAACGTCGACGTTGTCTAAAGCGACATGCGAGAAAGGCGCGGACGGCGTCGCGATTAAGCTGTGGCTCCCTGCTTGCCCATTGTAATAGTCGCCCTGTACTGTGATTTTGTCGCAGCACGTCGGTGACCAGTCGGCGCGAAAGCCGCCGCGGCCCATCGACCATTGGTCGAAAGCCTGGTGTCCATGGGCATACGTGTCGGGCAGGCGCCCTGTATCGCGGTCAAATCCCTTGCCATACACGCGCCAGGCGGTGCCGCTGGGCGTCGTCGCACCATAACGAGCGCCGACGAAGCCCCGCTCTTCGGTTCCGCCGCCTCCTTGAACAAAAGCGCCCTGCGTGTCGGCGGCGTTTTTGGTCAGAATGTTGATCACGCCGTTCACGGCGTTCGCGCCCCACACTGTCGCGCCGGGACCGCGCACGATTTCGATGCGTTCGACGTCTTCCAGCAGCACATCTTGCACGTCCCAGAATACGCCGCCGAATAGCGGCGTGTAGACCGTGCGCCCGTCGATCTGCACGAGCAACTTGTTCGCGAAGCGGCCGTTCATCCCGCGGATACTCACGGCCCATTTGTTCGCGTCGATCCGCGCCACGTTCACGCCCGGCGCCATCCGCAGCACTTCGGGGATCGACCGCGCGCCGCTGCGACGGATCATTTCGTTCGTGATCACGAACACGGCCGCCGGCGTGCGGCCAACCGTGCTCGTTTGCCGACTCACGGTGGAAACCTCGGCTTGCAAGGCCGGGGCTGTCACGCGCACCTGGGACAAATTGCCGATGTCCTTGTCGGCCAAGTCGAGCAGTGCATCGAGATCGTTGCCGCCGCCGGAAGGATCGAGTCCATCAACGACCGCCGCAGGCGGCGTTCCCTGCGCCATCAGCATGGAGCAAGGCGCCACCGCGCTGAGTACGAAGAACAAGAGTAGCCGGCAATTCTGAACGCTGCTTCTAGGCGATCTGCCCCGATCCGCCATCGATGGCCTCCATACGAACTTCAGCTAGGGAGTAGGCGCCAAACCGGCGAACCATTGCCGCAGGCATCCCACCAATTTGAGTTTCGGTCGACGCGGCGCCTCGTGCGCCGTTTCGAAACGAATATTGGCGTTATCGGAAATCTTTCCCTCCGCAATGTTTAGGAACGCGGAGCGAGTCATCGATTTGGCGCAGGTTCGCTACCGTTTGTGCCGCGAATTCCGTTGATAGCACTCCGGTAAAACGACCTGGACGGGTTGTAGCGGTTTTGCCATACTCCGCCGCCCATTGGGATTGAGCGGCGTGGAGTTGTTTCGGTGTGAACGCGCACACAATTTCGCCCCAGCGCATCGCGGCAGTCTTGTGCCACGGGAGACAAGAATCATGAGAACGCACGTTACGGCCGTCCTGCTTGGCGTGATGGTAGTTGCCTGTAGCGATCTAGCAGCAGCCGAAGGATGGTCGCTCTGGCCTTTCGCCAAGAAAACCTCGACCGTGGAGAAGAAGCCGGCGCACGACGCATCGCGACTCAAGCTGCCGCTGTGGTCGAAACCCGCGCCTGAGTTGAAGTCGTCGCGCGCGACGGCTCCTAGGCCGAGCCAGCAAGGCCCTTCGACGCTGAGCAAGGTTGTCGGTGCGCCGCGTCAACTCTGGGATCGCACGGCCGGCGCTCTGAAAATGCCAAGCCGATCTAACAAGCCGGCACGTAAGGTAAAACGCGACTTTTCCGTTTGGCCAGCCAGTTGGTTTGCAACCAAGGAAGAGGAACCGCAGGGCCCCCGCACGGTCAACGAGTTCCTCAAGCAACCGCGACCGGGCCAGTAAGCCGCAAGGGAATCCGCCCGCCAATGTCCGTCGCTTCATTTCCACTTTCTACCTAGCTGCTGACTGCCGATGCGAATCAAACGAATCGACTGCGACCGCTCCCGTGGGCGCTGGATCGCCGCGGGAATCGTGATCATCTGCTCCGGGTGCGCCATGCCCTGGTCTTCGGGCAGCGCCGGATTCTCGCTCAAGGAAGCGAAACTGGAACGCGACGTCGCCAAACAGGTGCAGCACGATCCCTTTCCCACTTCCAAGGAAGCGGGAATTCGCAAGCAAGGCGACGCCGAGTCGAAATAGCGAACTCGCCGGGCGCAAGGGCGACTATCTCTCAACTACTTGCTTGAACTACAATAGGCAAGACGCCTACAAGCACGCCTCATCCGCGTCGAGCATGCGATCTCGCTACGCAATGGCAGGAAACATGGAAGCGTGTCGCTCACTTTGCCGCAAGCCGCCGCGCGCGGCTTTGTTTCGTTGGAATTGCGATGCAAACGTCGTTGCCTCAACATGAAATCGTACTTCTCGGTGTCGGCCATACCAACGCGCACGTACTGCGCATGTGGCGTATGAACCCGATTCCCGGCGCACGGCTCACGTGTGTTTCCAATTTCCCCATCGCCACGTATTCCGGCATGCTGCCAGGAACGCTCGCCGGGCTTTATGCTCCGCGCCAGATGGAAATCGACCTAGTGCGGCTAACAAGTGCGGCCGGCGCGCGCCTAATCGAAGCGGAAGTCGTCGGAATCGATCACGAGAAGAATTGCCTGCGATTGCGTGACCGGCCTGAACTGCCTTTCGACGTTCTTTCGATCGGCATTGGCAGCGTGCCGAAGCTGGACATTCCACAGTCACCCGCCGCACCGGTTATGGCAATCAAGCCGATGCAGACATTTCTGCAACGACTCGATTCTCATTTGGCTGCGTGGTCGCAACAGCATCCGGGCGCTCCGCTTCAAATTGTCGTGGCCGGCGGAGGACCGGCGGGCTGCGAGATTGCCTGCGCATTGCCAAAACGCATTCAACAAACGCTCAAGAACCATACGTTGGGCATTCGCGTGGTTGACGCCCACCAGACAATTTGCCGCGGCATGACGCAAAAGGCGCAACACAAGCTCGCCGAAATCTTCGCCGCGCGGGGAATCGAAACGACACTCGGGTCGGCAATCACAAGGTTTGATGACGAGCATGTCGCGCTCGCCGATGGCCAGACGCTGCCTGCCGATTTAGTGTTGCTGGCAACCAGCGCTGCCGCGCCGCCACTGCTTGGGCAGTTGGAACTGCCGCTCGATGATCGCGGCTTTCTGCTGACCGATGCTACACTCGCGACCAAGGGCAATCAGGCCGTCTTCGCCGTCGGCGATTCGGGATCGATCGAAGGAGCCGCCTTGCCCAAAGCAGGCGTGTACGCGGTGCGCGAAGGTCCCGTCTTGTGGAACAATATTCAACATCACCTGCGCGGCGAGCCGCTTGAACGCTACGAACCGCAGTCGAGCTTCCTCAAGCTGCTCTCAACCGGCGATGGCCGCGCGCTATTGGAGTACAAGGGTTTTGTTTTCCATAACGCCTGGTGCTTTGCGCTCAAGGACCGAATCGACACGCGCTTCATGGCGATGTATCAAGACTACGCGCCGATGACGATGGACGCGGCCCACACCCAATCGCCAACGCCGAACACTACGATGCCGTCGCACAGGATTCGTTGCGCGGGATGCGGTGGTAAGCTGGGAGGCAGCATCCTTTCCAAAGTCTTAAGTCGCCTGAATGTGCCGACAAACGACACCGTGGTGTTAGGGCTCGAAGCGCCGGACGACGCCGCCATCGTACGCATCGCCAACGGCAATACGGTCGCCGCCACGATCGACTTTTTCACACCGCCGCTGGACGACTACTACCTTTCAGGTCGTATTGCCGCGATTAATGCCGCGAGCGATCTGTTCGCCATCGGCGCTCAGCCAACGGCGGCCTTGGCCGCATGTATCGTTCCCCCAGGCCCCGCGCGGCGGCAAGAGCAGTTGCTCTACGAGTTGCTGTGCGGCGCCGTGGAAGAATTTCGAGCGATGAATGTCGCCTTGGTCGGTGGCCACACGACCGAAGGTCCTGAAGCGTCGATTGGCTTCACACTCCTCGGCCAACCCGGACCGAACGAAGGACGCACGAAGCGCGGCTTGCGTCTCGGAGACCGACTCGTGCTGACCAAGCCGCTCGGAGTCGGCTCGCTGCTGGTTGCGCGCATGCAGGCACAGTGCCGAGCCGAATGGATTCAACCGCTGATGAGGCACTTGCTCACATCGAACGAGTCGGCCGCCGCGGCGGCATTGGCCGGCGATATCTCCGCCATGACCGACATCACCGGCTTTGGCCTTGCCGGCCATTTGCTGGAGATGCTCGACGGCAGCGGTTGCTCGGCGGAGCTCCGCTTGGGCGCCATTCCACTTCTGCCGGGCGCCGACGAGACCTTGGAACATGGCATCGAGAGCACCCTGGCGCCCGACAATCGCTTGGCTGAGACGCGTATCGACGTCGCCAAGCACGACGCGGAAATGCCTCAATACGCAGCGTTATTCGATCCACAGACCTGTGGCGGCCTGCTGATCGGAGTGGCCGAGGAGCATCACCAACCGCTTCTCGCAGCGCTGCGCCAAGTTGGCGTCGCAGCGGCAACCATTGGCAAGACCATGGCCTGCGATGAAAACGGGGTTCGGATTCGACTTTGCTAACGGCCAGCCGATTTCTCAGGCTTGTTTCGCCGTGATGCCGGAAGCCGCACGATCGGCTACCGGACCGGGGGCTACGCAGCCTTCCGGCTCTCGGCTAAACTCAGGGGTTTGCCTGAAACCACGAGCACGAGTAAGCAAAGTAAATAGCCATGGCTGAATCCGTCACCGAACCGAACCCTTCCCAGGCGCTCGCGCCGCTGGCCAACAGCACTGGCCGTGTCGTTCTGCGTCGAGGCAAAGCCAAGCCGTTTTATGGTCGGCACCCGTGGGTGCTCGATACGGCCGTGGCGCGTGTCGAAGGCGAAGTGGCCGACGGCGACGTGGTCGATTTGCTCTGCGACAAACGCCGCTTCATTGCTCGCGGCATATTCAATAGCCACAGCAAGATCCGAGTGCGGCTCTACACGTGGAATTCCGGAGAGGCGCTCGACACGGCCTTCTGGCGCGGCCGCCTGGCCGTGGCCGGCCAACTGCGCGAGCAACTTGGCTATTCCGATCCCGAGGGCGGAGCGCGGTTGGTTTTCAGTGAAGCCGATGGCTTGAGCGGCCTGATCGTCGATCGCTATGGTCGGCACCTGGTCGTGCAGGTCAATGCGTTAGCGATCGAGAAGCGACTCGATCTGTTTCTCGAACTGCTGGCCGAGCAGTTTCAGCCCCAGAGCATCGTGGTGCGCCGCGAACATGGCGTGGCGGCGCTCGAAGGCATGACTCCGCTTCACGAATCCGCTTGGGGCGAGCCGCCGGCCGGTCCGATCTTCATCGCAGAGCATGGCCTGCGTTACGGTGTGGACCTTTCCGCCGGACAGAAAACCGGATTCTATCTCGACCAGCGCGAAAACCGGCGCATTGCAGCCCGGTATCTGCGCGGTCGCCGCGTGCTCGACATGTTCTGTTACAGCGGCGGGTTTGGCATGGCGGCGATCCAACTTGGCGGCGCGGCGGAAGTGCTCGGCGTCGACTCCAGCCCCAAGGCGATCGCGCTGGCCGAGGCCAATGCCGAATTGAATCATCTGGCTGGCATCCGCTTTCGCAAGCAAGATTGCTTTGAGGCGCTCGACGAATTGTCGCTCGCCGGCGAGCGGTTCGGCGGCATCGTTCTCGATCCGCCCAAGTTCACGCATGGCCGCCGCACGGTCGACGACGCGCTGCGCGCCTATCACCGCATCAACCGCCAGGCGGTCGACCTGTTGGAGCCGGGCGGCATTTTGATCACATGTAGCTGCTCGGGCAGCGTGATTCGCGAAGACTTCCAGATGATGCTCGCCGGCGTGGCCCAGAAAGCAGGCCGCTCAATTCAAATCCTTGAACAACTCGGCCCCGCGCCCGATCATCCCGTGAGCGCAAGCTGCCTGGATGGCGAGTATCTGAAGTGTTTCATTTGCCGAGTTGTTTAGCGACAGGCAAATCTGAAATCGGAGCGTCGGGTTCCGCGCACGCAAATGCCCCGCCGGCGCTAACGGATCGCGCAGGCGGGGCAATGCCTTTCGTAGCGACGTGCTGTTTCGGCTTAGCGGCGTTTGCGCCGAGCGACAATGCCCAGTATGCCCAGCAAGAGCAAGCCACCGGTCGCAGGCTCGGGAACGGGTGCCGTGAAATTGACCGTTAGCAGCGGACGATCCGCGGCCGTGCCGGTGAGTGACGACCAAAAGGCGGCTTGAATCGTATTGGTACTGGTAAAGACCCAACCGGGCGCCGTACCACCGTTGGCCCAGGCCTGCACGTCGGCCGTCACGTCGTAAACCTCGGTGCCGGTAAAGTTCGTATCGGTTGCCGTAATCGATGTCGATGCTTCCACGTCGTCTGCCTGAATTCCGGCCGCCACATTTCCATCGAGCATCGCATTGTTCCAAGTCAGCGCAGTCTCATCCCAGTCCGCTAGCATGCGGCGCATCGTCATTTGCGTGGTCGCCGTGAAAACTTCAAGCGTCAAGCTGGCCGAGTTGATTGTCGAACCAACGGGCATCCCGCCGAAGCCAAAAAGATTCTCGAAGCGAAGCAGGCCCTGGGTGTTTGGTGACGACTCAAACGTGACGAGCGTGTTCACGTCGAAGTTTGTATTCGGTTGATCATCGCGAATGAACGTGTCGCGGGTGCCAGAGTATCCGAAGCCTTGCTGGAACGTCGCGACGTCGGCATAAGCGGCAGGGGCGAGCGAAGCAATGAACAGCGAAACAGCCAGTTTTTGAAACATGAGGTACCTCTCGTTGGATAATGCGTCATCGACGTAGGGCCGAACTTGAAACTTCTCAGCCCGCGCCAAATCGCCGTCGATCTGGCAAATTCAAACTGTCTTAAACAATACGGTTCAATCAACGCACCGAGTGCGTGCCGGGGCGACGCTCTCGGCGATACGGATTGAACCAATGAAAAAGCACTTAGGCCCCGCGCGCAGTCGAACCCTAAGTGCTCTTTCTGGACTTCCACGTTCTTTCCGGGACATTGGCTCATCTCCTATCGGTGAAATGCGAGCGAATTCGACTTACTGCGAGTCGCCACAAACGATCTCGACGACGCCTAATCGAAGTGCGACGACGAAAAACATCGCCCCGTCGACGACAGCAGTAGACAACAAAAAAACTGCTAATGGTCCGTCGGCACACGACGAACCATTAGCAGTCTTTTTGAAAGCTTCGGCGCGTTGATCGAGTCATTGGCAGTGGATCCTAAATACACCGGAAACCAAAAAAAATCTCCGCCTCATTCCGCGCACTTTTTGCAGCCTGAAGCCGCAGGAATGCATTCGGAATGAAACGGAGATTTTTGCTTAGCGTCCCTCGGACGAAATGGTTCTTACGTGAGACCGAGCATGC
>JAGQOS010000082.1 GCA_020427265.1 Planctomycetales bacterium | reverse complement strand
CGAGATTGATCCAAAGAATCTGCAACGGCAAGAGCGGCAGGGGCATTCCTAGAAGCGGCGCAACGAGCATGACGACAATTTCGCCAAAATTGCTGGTGAGCGTATAGCGGATGAATTTCCGCACGTTGTCGTAGACGACTCGCCCCTCTTCGACGGCGGCGACAATCGTGGCGAAGTTGTCATCGCGCAGCACCATGTCCGATGCCTCCTGCGCCACATCCGTGCCGATCATGCCCATCGCCACGCCGATATCCGCCTGCTTTAACGCTGGCGCATCGTTCACGCCGTCGCCTGTCATGGCGACAATCTCACCTAGTTCCTCCAACGCGCGAACAAGGCGAAGCTTATGCTCCGGCGCGACGCGGGCGAACACGCTGACTCGGGTAACCGTGTCCTTAATCGCCGCGTCGTCGAGTTCGGCAATCTGCTGTCCGGTCACGACCTCGGCCGAAACGTCGATGCCCAATTGCTCAGCAATATGACGCGCCGTGAGTGGATGGTCACCCGTAATCATCAAAGGCCGAATTCCGGCCTCACGGCATTGCGCCACGGCAGCGCGCACTTCGTCTCGTGGCGGGTCCATCATCCCGGCCAGTCCGACAAAAATCAGTTCGCGTTCCGCTTCGCCTTCTTCGAGCGTTTCATCAGCATGCGGTCGAAAGGCGACTCCCAGCACACGCATGCCGTCGGCGGCCAACTGATCATGTGCGTGAAGCACTCGAGTTCGCATCGATTCGTCGAGCGGCGCCACGCGCCCCTCGTCCCAAACGCGATTGGAAATGTTGAGCAAGCCGTCGACCGCGCCTTTGGTAAACGCCAACTGGTAGCCCGAAGCAGTTCCCAATCGCGCTGCTTGGATCTCGGCTAACCAACCTGGCTGCTCATCATCGCCTGGTTTGACTCGATGCACGGTCGTCATTCGCTTGCGCTGGGAGTCGAACGGAATTTCACCGACTCGCGGCAAACGTGCATCCAGATCGAGCTTGCTCAGCCCCATTTTCGCCGCTGCAATCACGAGTGCGCCTTCGGTCGGATCGCCAATCGCTTGATATTCACACTCCTCCTCTCGCTCTAACTCCAGTACGGCATCGTTGCACAATGCCCCGCCGGCCAGCAGAATCGCCAGCGCCGGATGTTCAGCGACTTCAACCACTTTCTCCGGAGGTAAATCGAACTGAACGCGTCCATCGGCCAACTCCTCTTTCACGTCCAGTCGACGTCCCGCAACGTCGAGCACGGTTACTGTCATTTGGTTCTTCGTCAACGTGCCGGTCTTGTCGCTACAGATCACGGTAACCGAGCCGAGCGTTTCGACGGCCGGCAGCTTGCGAATCAACGCCTGGCGCCCCAGCATGCGTTGTGCGCCAACTGCGAGTGCGATGGTAACCACGGCGGGAAGGCCTTCTGGAACAGCGGCGACGGCCATGCTCACAGCGGTCATAAACATCAGCTTGATCGGTTCACCGGCGATGATTCCCATCGCGAAGATCACGGCGACGATTCCCAACGCAACTAAAGCCAGCACTTTCGCCAATTGATCGAGCCGACGTTGCAGCGGAGTTCGTTCCGGTGCGGCCGTCTGGATTAGATTGGCGATGCGTCCCAACTCGGTCTGCATGCCGATGGCAACCACCGCCATTTCGCCACGCCCTTGGGTGACCGAGGTGCCGAGAAACGCCATGTTGGCCTGATCGCCGAGCGGCAAACTTTCGGAGTAAACAGTGCCGGCTTGCTTATCGACCGGTTCGGATTCACCGGTAAGCGCCGCCTCTTGGATGCGTAAATTCGCGCTTTCGAGCAAACGCCCGTCCGCAGGAACGGCGCTGCCGGCTTCGAGGATAACGATGTCGCCCAGCGTAAGCTCAACCGCGGGAAGCTCGCGCAGATGCCCCGCGCGGCGTACATGGACTTTGGGCAAGGCCATTCGACGCAGGGCAGCCATGGCGTTCTCGGCGCGGAATTCTTGCTGAAAGCCGATGATTGCGTTGAGGACGACAATCGCCAGGATGACCGCGGCATCTTTGAAGTCGCCTAAAAAGACCGAAACGACTGCTGCAACGAGCAGGACCACGATGAGTGTCGACGTGACTTGCTCCCAAAGAATTCGCCAAGCCGGTTTCTGAGTGCGTTCGCGCAACTCATTCGGCCCGACTTCGGCGGTGCGCTGCAATGCTTCCTCGTCGGTGAGCCCCTGAGCGCGCCGGACGTCGAGCAGTTTCAAAGTTGCCTCAACCGTTTCTTGCGACCAGTTTCGTTCGCCGTTCATGGCAGCCCTCCCAACTTCGTCGCCGCAGGCATCTTCATCCCTACCTTTAACATTGTCGGGCTTAGCTTTTCGGTCAAGACATACGGCTATTCCATCAACCGAATAGAATGCGTCTGCCGATGCCTTGATGGCGAAAAAATCAGACAGAGATTCGGCGCGCGATGCGGGCGGCTATCCGACGTCCGAGTCGTCGGTCCCGAGATGCACAGCCAACCAGACCGTCGCCTCTTCGGCCGCTGTCCAGGCCACGCGATGACGCCGGTGCGCGGGAATTAACAGATAATCGCCCGGTTTCATTTCCACGAGGTCCGCTTCGCCCTCGAACTCGATTTTCGCCGCGCCGGCCAGCACGACAACCCATTCGTCGCGCGGTTGATCGTACCAGAAGCTTTCCGGCGACGCGTGGCCGTGGGAGACAATGCGTTCGATCCTTGCAGTAGAAGTTACGTGGAGAGTTTCCAGAAATTCGCCGCAAGAATCGACCGGAATACGATCAAACAGATTACGAAGGTTTGACATGAATGACTCGCCGAGTTTTCTGCATGGCGACTCGAAGTCACCGGGAACTTTGCATGCTCAAAGCGCCGGTTGCCCTTTGGTTCAAAAGTCGAATTCGACCTGCTTGACCGTGCATCTTGGCAAGCTTTCGCGTATCGCGTCAATTCCATCCGGCGAGATTCGTGTGTCTTCGAGGATAAGCAGATACAGTCCTTGACACTGCGTGAGTGTACTCACGCTGCGATCGGTCAGCGGAATCTGCGTCAAAACCAATCTCTTTAGCTGAGGCAGCGACTCGACGCGCCGCAGGCCTTCGTCGGTCACGGCAACATTTCGCAATGTCAAGTTTCGCAATCTCGGCAACCGTCCGACCACTTGCACCGAATCGTCGTTCAGTCCCGTCGCGTCGAGAATGAGTGTTTCCAGCCCGGTCAGTTGGGCGAGAGCCGCATGGCGCTGCGGCCGTCCGCCCCAGGCGAGACCTTGGAGACTCACCAGGGAAACTCGACCGCTGGGCCCAAGCGACGACTGGATTACGCAAGGGCGGAACGCGGCCAACGAATCTCTCTCCGACCGGATCGCGCGCCAGCGGGCGCCAACGAGCGATAACACGACGCCGAAAGCAGTAACGAAGCTCAGAACGCCCCGCAACGTAAACTGTGGGAAGCAAAAACGGAATCCCACACTGGCGGTCGGCGATCGTCGTTGCTGCCTGGTGAGAACGAAACACTCGCCGGGCGATGCTGTTAAACAGTGCATCGCACACAGGCCCAATCCACCACAGAAAGCAATTCCGGCCAGAGCACCATAGATTCCCGCGGCGGCCACACTCGCAAATCCCGAGAGCGTTACGAAGGTTTTGACAACCAAGTACGGAATCATCAGGTAAATTCCGTATCCCATCATGGTCAAACGACGAGGAATCAAACGACGGGCATCCACCGGCAAGTGACTTTCGCGCACCGATATGACTTGCTGGAGGCCGTCGCTGAGCGAAGAACGCGAGGACATTATCCCCGTTCGGAATCGTCTTCGTCGGCGAATGATACGGCGTCTACGTGCCATGGCATTAGCGAAGGGCGAAAGGGAGGTTTGGCCAACGGTTATTCGCTCTCACTAAGCGTTTCTTGCCTCCTCGGGCAACTCAAATTCCGGTTTTCCGGCCCGGCGGCGTATGGCGTTCATGGCTTTGCGAATGGCGGGACGGCCAAGAATCCGCCGCTCCACGTTCCGCTTGCCGGGCAGATCAAGAAGCGTGAGTCCGGCCAGAATCGCCAACACGCCTTGGCCAGGTGTTACGAGCATGATCAGACCGGCAAGCAAGAGCAGCACGCCAATTCCGTTCTTGAGGATCAGCACCGCATAACGTACAACCGGATGACGCCCATCGAAGAATGCGAACCGCCGGTGCTCGCAGGTAAAGTAGTCTGCCGGCAGAAGGACGATCAGGACAGGCAAGAGAATCAGCGAGCCTACGAACATCGCGATCGATCCGGCAACCGCCCAGTAGAGAAGCAACTCTTGATCCATCACGCAGCGGTATCCTCGTAACCACGTATTTCCCCACAATTGCCGACCGCATCCCAGTCGCTTGAGCGATGACTCCACCCATTGTAATCGAGACCTGTGCCGCGAGCATGTCCTATGCGGGACAAACCGTTCTGAGCGGGGTCGATCTTCGTTGTGCAGCCGGTGAATTCGTGTCGCTGCTCGGGCCATCGGGTTGTGGGAAGTCGACCTTATTGCGGATGGCGGCAGGGCTCGAACAACCGACCTCAGGTTCGGTTCGCATCGGCGCCGGGGGCCGCTCACTCGACTCCGAGGGAACAGACGCCACCAGCTTTGTCTTCCAAGACCCGAACTTGCTGCCGTGGCGCGATGTTTGGCATAACGTAGCGCTGCCGCTAGAAATTGAAGGCATGGATCGCAAGGAACAACGCAGGCGGATTGCGGACAGCCTGCGACTTGTTGGCTTGCACGAGGCGGACGCGCGCAAATACCCGCACGCGCTTTCGGGCGGGATGCGGATGCGAGCTTCGCTAGCGCGCGCGTTGGTTACGCGTCCCAGCATTCTCTTGCTCGACGAGCCGTTCGCCGCGCTCGACGACATGCTACGAACGCAACTGAACGAAGAACTGCTGGCGCTTTGGCAGCGCGAGAATTGGACCGTCCTGTTTGTCACACATAACATTGCCGAGGCGGTGTTTCTGAGCAACCGCATCGTCGTGCTGGGAGGCAAGCCCAGTCGCTGCGTGGCGGAGATCGAAGTGCCGCTGCCGCACCCTCGCGATCGAACGCTGCGCGGTTCCGCGGAGTTTGCTCGCCTGACAGCGGAAGTCAGTGCGTCGCTGTTCGAGGCGAGCGCATGAACGACCGTATCAGGCACGCGCTGATTGTCTCCATTCCGCCGCTGGTTACTTTGCTGGCGATGATCGTGCTCTGGCACTTGGCCGTGATCGTATTCCAAATGCCGCCTTATCTTGTCCCGACACCGAAACGCGTTGGGGTGGTACTTCTACAAGAGGCCGGCCCGCTCGCCCGTGCAACCTGGCTCTCTGGCCGGGCGGCGTTGTGCGGCTTTGCAATCAGCCTGGGCTTGGGAACGAGCGTCGCCATCGTCTTTTCGCAGTCGGCTTTGGTTCGCCGCAGCCTCTATCCGTACGCGATTTTCTTGCAGACCGTGCCCATCGTGGCCATCGCGCCGCTGATCATCAATTGGCTCGGTCCTGGGTTTTGGGGAGTTGTCGTCGTGTCGACGATCATCAGCTTGTTCCCAATTGTTGCCAGCACGACGGCGGGTCTGACTACCGTTCCCTCCGGTCTGGTCGATCTCTTCCGTCTCCATCGCGCCAACCGCATCCAACGGCTGTTCAAGCTGCAACTCCCTCATGCCGTACCCGCGTTGATCAACGGGGCTCGGGCTTCGAGCGGATTGGCGGTCGTCGGTTCGATCGTCGGCGAGTTCTTCGCTGGCTATAGTGTCGACGAGCCGGGACTCGGCATGATTATCACGCACTCGAGCAGTTTGCTAAAAACGGATCTCTTGTTCGCGGCAATGATCTTGTCCGCCCTGTTGGGTGTCATGATTTTTGGAACCGTTAGCTTGCTTACCATGTTGACTCTACGCCGCTGGTACGGCGGCGTGGCGGACCCCAATGCGTGAGCGGCCGAATGCGGCTGCAATCGCTCGCACGACAAAAAATAGCGAGGCATCGATGTCCGGCACTTTCAGTCCATTGCGGCAAAGCCGTAGAGTCGCCATGGCCCCGATCATTTACGCGATCGCATGGCTGAGCGGTTGCAGTCAACCTACGCCGCAGGCGACGTCGGCCGAAACCGCGCCGATTCAACTTCAATTGAACTGGTTTCCCGACGCCCAACACGGCGGCTTCTATGCGGCGCTCGTCCATGGCGACTTTGCGGCCGAAAATCTCGATATGAAGATCTTGCCCGGCGGGCCAAACGTGCCTGTCGTCCAAGCGGTCGCCAGCCGCCGCGTACCATTCGCGATTGCGAATGCAGATCAGGTTCTCTTGGGACGCGAACAAGGTGCCGATGTCGTCGCCGTCTTCGCCGCCATGCAAGACAGCCCGCGCTGCATCCTGGTGCGTGCCGACTCCGACATAAGACGTCTCGAAGATCTGCGCGACATCACGCTCGCGCTAGGCAATGGCAAAGCGTTTGCTAAGTTTCTGCAAGCGAAATTGCCATTGGAGCATGTACGCATCGTTCCTTATTCCGGCAGCATCGCGGCCATGCTGGCCGATGAAAAGTATGCGCAGCAAGGTTACGTTTTTAGCGAACCGCTCATCGCCCGCCGTCAGGGTATGGAAACGCGCTGCCTGATGGTTTCGGAGTTGGGATTTAACCCGTACACGAGTGTGCTGATCACGCATCCGGAGTTGATCGCAGAGCAACCGGATCTTGTCTTGCGCGCGGTGCGCGCGGTGCGTCGCGGTTGGGAGCAATATCTTGCATCGCCCGAGGAAACCAACCAGCGCATTCATCGCGACAATCCGCAAATGGATTTGGAAAGCCTGGCCTTTGCAGCCGACGAAATTCGCTCGCTCTGCATGCCGCCCGACCAGCCGGACAATTCGCTGGGTGAAATGACGACCGAGCGTTGGGCGACGCTGGCCCGGCAACTTGCGGATCTTGGCTTGCTTTCCGGTGGCGCGCCTTCGGCCGGCGCCTTTACCAATCGGTTCGTCGAGGCGGCCGCAGCTTCGAAGAAAGAAGACGGCCACGCCCCACACTAGCGGCAGGCGCGCTTTCGCTCGGGCAGCCAAGGTAGGATCGGACCGAGAACCATGGAAACGCTGCACGACGATCGGCATAACCCCTACGTTTGGACGCGGGCCGACCGTTTTTTTGACCGTACCTTCGCTCGCAATTAGCATGAAAACTGCAGGTGAATCGCGCGCTTCGCAGCACGCGCCACTGCGGAGCGGCTGGCCGTTATGCCATTCGCGCCCGTTGGAAATCGGGTTGTCGTTGTTGCTCGAGGAACGAGCGGTGTGCCCTCGAGTGATTGCGAGCCCGCCGGATTTTGGTCGTCGAACTGCTGATATTGCTGTTAGTCGCCTCGCTGCCGTTGGCATGGCTACTGCGATGCAAGCCATGCATGGCGTTCGCTGGCGCTCGGCCCGCGCATCGACCGAACACATTGGAAGCGCTGGAAGATCGCCGGGTGCTCGCCGGCGTTGCCGATCCGGTTCTTGACCCGATCGACGATCTTGTGTTGCTTGCGGGATCGCCGCTCCATGTTCCTTTGAATGCCACGGACGCCGACGGCCAGGCTATTTCCTTCGCCGCTTCGAGCAACAACCTGAACCTGGCGACCGAAGTGATTAGCGGCAATCGCAGCGCGGTCATCCACATTGCTGGATTCGGCGAGATGATCTTCGAATTGTTCGAACAACGCGCGCCGCGGGCGACGAATCACTTCATCGCCCTGGCCGAGAGCGGCTTTTACAACGGCCGGGCGTTCGACAACGTGATCGACGGTTTCACGATCGGCGCCGGCGGAATTACGGACGACGACTCCGGGAATTCACCGCTAGGACAGTTCGACGATCAGTTTCATGCCGATCTCCAACACAATCGAACGGGTGTGCTGACGACCGCTAAGGGTTTCGACGACTCGAACGACGCGCGATTCTTGATTACCGAGGGAGAGAATCGCGATCTCGATTTTGTCAGCACTATCTTTGGCCAGCTTGTCGACGGCGAGGACGTACGCGATGCAATCAGCAACCTGGCGACTGATGCGAACGACCGGCCACTCGATCCGCCGGTCATCGAGTCGATTGACATCGTCCACGACAACCGCAACGGTGTATTGATGCTTAAGGCGCCGGAAGGGTTCACGGGTGAGGCCATCGTAACAGTCGTCGCCACCGACGCGCACGGCGGGACGGCACAACATTCCTTCCAGGTTGACATTCAACCCGATTCGTTCGACTCCGATCCGTTCCTGGTCGATATTCCCCGGCTCGAAACGTCCATCGACACGCCGGTTACTCACCAACTCGGCTTCGTCGACCTCGAAGGTGATGAAACGATCTTCTTCGACGATGATCTCTTGCTGGCCAATGGGTTGCCGCTCCCCACGCCCACACCAGCCGATCTGACCTATTCGATCGATCAATTCACCGGCGAAATGATCGTGACGCCGTCGAACGGTCTCGTCGGTACTTATCGCTTCTGGGTCGCAACAGGCTCGCGGCTCAACACGTTTCCGGGCGAGCCGAAAGAAGCGTTTATCGACTACCAACAGGTGGAGATCCACATCGCCGGGCCCGGCGAAACCACGATGCGCGTCGACACGAGCCTGGTCAGCGCGCCATCGACGACCACGGCGAACGGCGACCGAGCGGAACTGCCCGACAGCACTACTTGGGTCGACGAGTTTGGCGAAGCGTGGTTGGAAATCTGGCTTACGTCACAAGTCGCGTCTGAGGGCGTTCCCGGTGCTTCGCTCGATGTTCGCTTCGACGCGCTGCGATTTGCCGCCCGCCAGGTCGTGTTCGGTCCGACATTCTCGGGCAATCAGGCCTTTGCGATCGACAACGCTCTAGGCGCAGTCCACGGCGTGCGGGCAACGGCCAATCGCACCGATGCTGGCGAAACGCAACCCGTGCTTTTTGCTCGCGTTCGACTCGAAGCAAATCTCGATGTGGTCAACAATGCCATCGATCATCACCTGAAACCGGAAAGCACGCCGCTCTTTGCCGTGCATGCCAGCGACACGACACTTTTTGATGGTGCGACTTACGAGCTTCCGGCCGCGCAGTCGACCGCTTACTTTCCCGTAATGTACGACCTCGATGACAGCGGCAGCGTTGGCTTCGGCGATCTGGCGATTTTTACCGGCGCGTTTCTGCGTCCTGTGGGCAGCGACCCGGGAACTTTCGCCGCCGATTTTAATCACTCGGGACGTGTCGAATTCGGCGACCTCAGTCTTTTTACAGCCAATTTCCTTGCCAATCGCGGCACCGCTGGCCAACTCGACTACGCCAATACCTTTCCCACCGACTGGCTCGGCGACGGCTTGCAATTGGCCCCTGGGTTTACGGGTCTTCAAGAGTCCGCCGCGCCGCCGTTTCCTCTGGAAGACTTTGCATCGATCGTTGTCGTTGCGCAGGATATCTGGGCCGATGCGTTGCCCGCCGGAAGCGAGGCTTCGCTTGCCTCGCTTTCATTCCAGATTGCTGACCTACCCGGCAATCTGATCGGCCTGTATCAAAGCGGCGTAATCTCAATCGACCGCAACGCCGCTGGTGTCGGCTGGTTTGTGGACGCGTCGCCACGTTCAGCCAATGAGTATTCAACGGGCGCCGAAAATTCGGACCTCGCTGACGCCGATGCGGCCGCACGCGTCGATTTGCTCACGACCGTGCTACACGAAATGGGCCACGCGCTCGGCTTCGATCACAACGCGGTCGATTCAATCATGAGCGACACGCTCGCGCCCGGTGTTCGCCGCCTGCCATAGTTGTCGGCGCGAGCGTTAGGGCCAATGCCATCCCGTATTGCCAACCGTGAGCGGCAACACGAGGAAATGATGCAATAGGTCGCTGAAGACGAATCCCAACGCTACGCCAAGGAGCAACCCGCTTAGTTGACTTCTGCGCCAGGTGAGCGGCAAGGCCACCAAGATAGGAATGCTCCAGAACATGTGATGAATCTGCAGCAGCAGCGGCGCACTTTTATTGAACGAAACCGCGTCGGCGCCTGCGCCGAAACGCAGCGCAATCGTGATCGCCTCGACAACCACCGTCGTGCCGATCGTCGCGTAAAGCGTCATTTGGCGACGCAGTTCGTCGCGCGGTTTCGCCATATTTCAACCGACGAGTTAGGGCATTTTGCCGGCCAATTCTTTCTCAATCGCTTCGCGCAGCTCGTCCGGACTGAAACCAAAGGGGCCGGGGCCGCCCTGATACGCGATCGTACCGCCTTGGCTCACCAGATAGATGCGGTCCGGAAATGCATTGTAGGCCTGGTTAACCGCATCGTCGAGATTGTCGATGACCGTGGGTAGCGAAATGTCGAGCTTCTGGCACATCGACTCGGCAATGTGCCGCCGTTCGGCGTGTGTAGTCGGCTGCTCAATTTCAATGCCTGCGAGGCGATTCACCTGAGCCAGGCGATCGCCCACCGGATGGGCTTCGCGAATATAGACGAGCAGGAAGTAGACGTCGTCGCCGTTCTTGTCGTACAAGTCTTCCAAGGCGCCAACCTGGCGCCGAAATGGCGGTCATGTATAAGAGCCGAAGATCAGCGCGACCGGCCGCTTCGCGTAGAGCTTGCTCAATTCCACGGTCAACTTTCCGTCGAGTGTTTTGAGCTGGAAATCGGCGGCCTGGTCGCCGACACGCAGCGTGTCGGGGCGACGGGCTCTGCCGCCAGGTCGCTGAGCCACGGCAACGTGCGTCATCAGGCAAAGAAGTGCGACTGGCAGTAGGCGGCAATTCAGGCGTTTCATCGGAACTCTATCCACGCAAAGTCGGTTTATTGGCAACGTAAGCAACTCGAATGGGTCAAACGAACGCTCGCGAATCGAAGCCCTAGAGTTCTTAACTCCAAACGCCCTAATTAGTTTCGAAGTTTGTTTCGAAAAAAGTGTGACTTGAATACGCAAAATCGTAGGCGTCAGCTCGCCAATGCTAGTTGACATTTGAAATGTACGCGATATTTGTAACGATCTGCGGAGCGAGGTCGGCAACACAGAACACGGCGTCTTGATTTACTAGAAGGGAAGAAGCGATGAAAAATCGGCATCTGGGAATGGAAGGATTGGAAGGACGCTGGATGATGGCGGGCGATGTTTCGGCCCATGTAACCGGCGGCGATCTTGTTGTCACTGGTGGCGGAGGCAATGACACGGTTCTCATCGTGTTCAAGTCCGACGGAGTCAAAGTCAAGGGTCGCGACGGCACGACCATCAATGGCGAAAGCAAACAATTTCTCACCGGCGTGCGCGACGACCTGCGCGTGGACTTAAACGGCGGCGATAACGCACTGCTGGTGCGCAATGGCAGCCTGAACTTCCTGGGCATCGAAACCGACGGCGGCAACGATCTGATCGGGCTAGTCAATGTCGATGCCGACGTCATGAACATTCGCACCCGCGGCGGCGACGACGCCATTGGTATCGGCAAAGCCAATGTGCGATTCGATTTGATCATCGACTCCGGCGACTCAAACAACGGCGACGACGGCCCGCTTTTCGAGGACGACGCGGTTGGCGTGACCGGTTCGAGAATCGGCGACGACTTGATCATCAACACCGGCAACGGCGCCGACCAAATCGGCTTGGGCCGCGTGGGCGCGCTGGCGGCGGCGCTCGAAGCGCTCTATCCAGGCGATATCGGATACGGCGCGCTCGCAGTACGTGGAACGACACGCATCGACTCGGCCGGCAACGCCGATACGATCTTCGCCACCGACGCCGATTTCCGCCGCTTTGTATCCATCGACGCGTCGTCGGGTTACGACTTCGTGAAGCTCAAACGCGTGCGCGCTCGCGACAACATGCACGTGAACTCGGGCGACCAGGACGATCACCTGAAGGTTAAGGACAGTCGCTTCGAAGATCTTGCGCGGTTCGACGGCGGCGACGGTTCCGACTACCTCAACCTGCGCGGTGACAACGACTTTGATCGTCAGGTCTTCATCAACTGGGAAGACCAAGGGCTTTCCGAAGCTTTCGCCGACGCGCACGATCTGCCAACCGGCGGCGGCAGTTCGACTTCCGGCGGCGGTTCGTCGGGCGGCGCCGTTTTTTCCGGGGCTAGCTTTACAAGCTAACGAACGGGTTCGTCCGTTTCTCAATACCTATCGTCGTCGGTTCGCCATGGCCGGGCAGCACGATTGTGTCGTCGGCTAACGTGAAGAGCTTGGCATGGATGCCGTCGCGCAGGTGTTCAAAACTGCCGTTGGGGAAATCGGTGCGGCCGATGCTTCCTTGGAAGAGCACATCGCCGCCGAATACATAGTTCGGGCTGACCGCGCGCCAGATCAACACAATGTGGCCCGGCGAGTGACCCGGTATCTCGGCGACATCCAGTTCGAAACCCGCGGCCGAAAAAGTCTCACCCTCCACCAATACACGGTCGGCCGGCGGACTGACGAACGGTAACCCGAACGGCGCCGACAGATTCAAATTCGGGTCAGTTAACGCGGCGGCATCACCTTGGCCGATCACCAACGGTACGTTGGGCCAACGTTGCTTGAGCGCGGCATTTCCAGCGATGTGATCGCTATGGCCATGCGTGCAAACCAGCGCGGCCGGTTCGAGATCGTCGGCTTCCAGGCGGTCAATGATCTTCCCCGGCTCGAACCCTGGATCGAACACTAGGCAATCGCTGCGGCCTTCGATGCTAGCGATGTAAGTATTTTCGGAAAAAGGGTTTGAAACGATTGTCGCGAGACGCAAGGGCGGTGATCCAGGCAATTTTGCACTCCCGAATTTCGGATAAACTAAGTAGACTGGGTATACAGTGGCGGTCGATCCTGCGTTTTCGCTTGGGAAGACCGCACGCGAGCCAATAATGATTGTAATACTTTCCGCGATCGCAGGGCGATAGAAACGCTGAGGTTAGTTATCCTGGAAGTTGGCGGAGACCTCGGCCTTGTCGAGCGGGTGAACTGCTTTCTCCGGCGAGTGAACAAGAACGGAGGAGACTGGATGAAACAGCTCATTTTTCCCAGCAGCGTGCCCGCCCTCTTGCTGCTTATCGCGGCCGGCGCTGCTCCCTTGGCGGCAGAGGAAGTTGCCAACAACGGCAATCTCAAGGAACCTGTTTACCGTATTTCCAAGCAACGCGACGTAAAGCACGATCCCCAGGTACAGCCGGTGGAAGCGCTCGCCGCAGCAACGAACGAACACCCGCTCATGCCGGCCATTCGCATGGCCAAATCGAGCTTGTCTCGCATCGACACGGAAATTCAGGATTACACCTGCACGCTGGTGAAACGCGAAAACATCGACGGCAAAGTCGGTGAACACGAATACATGTTTCTCAAGGTTCGCCATCAGCCGTTTAGCGTGTACATGTACTTTCTCGGTCCGGCGAATATCAAAGGACGCGAGTGCCTTTACATCAACGGTGAGCACAACAACAAGCTGATCGCTCACGAAGGAGGCGCGAAGCTGTTTCTGCCGACCGTGCAGATCGACCCCAATGGGCTGATCGCGATGCGCGGCCAGCGTTATCCGATTACCGAAGTCGGCGTTCGCAATCTGACGGCTCGCCTGGTCGAGGTCGCCGAGGAAGACGCCAAATTCGCCGAGTGCGATGTCAAGCATTTCCAAGGCGCCAAGGTCAATGGCCGCGTTTGCAACTGCATCCAGGTAACGCACCCTGTGCGGCGGGCGAACTTCCGCTACCATATCGCCCGCATCTTCATCGACCAGGAAGACCAGGTTCCTGTGCGTTTCGAATCGTACGACTGGCCGGCCCGCGAAGGCGGCAAACCAGTGCTGCTCGAAGAGTACACGTATATGAACATGAAGTTTAACGTCGGCCTGACCGACGCCGACTTCG
>JAGQOS010000081.1 GCA_020427265.1 Planctomycetales bacterium | reverse complement strand
TAGGTTAGTGCGTCGCGGTCGGTGACCAACTTTTCCTCGGTGCTGAAATCAATATCGGAATCGAGGATTTGCTCGATCATCTTATTGCGTTCTTCGACACGGGCCAGAAAACGCTTGAAGATCGTGTACGCCAAGCTCACGTCGCCCAGGCGAACTTCATCGTCGATCGACGTTTCGTGCCGAGCGAACTCTTCGATGTCCGATTGCCGGAAGTGGCTCTTGAGCGGATCGAGCGCTTTGAGAAAATTGTCGAGACAACGCTTCGACTTCTCATCATCCAGTGGCTCGCGAGCCAAATGCAATCGCTGCAGCAGCGTTGCTACGGAAAGAGTCACGCGGCGATCGCCGGCGCCGGGCCCGCTCAATTCGGCCGAGGACCCATCGGGTGTTGCCAAGACAGTGGCGACGGCGGCCAGGATTACCAAGCCGGAGAGTAAAAACGAGCGGGGATACGTCCGGCAAAGTCCAACGACCTGGCTGCGCATATTCACTCCTTCAAGCGATTTGACGTGCTTGTAACGCAAGTGCAATTTGGGTAACGACTTAAAACTATAATATCCGAGGGCGGAAAAACTGGCAAGATCGATAGATTTTACCAGGAATTCGCATGTTCTCGCAGAGAAATGCGACATTGAGTCGTGCATGTCGATACGCATCGGTACGCATAAATGTTCATTCGGGTGATTGCGCGATCGAGAAGTTATGCCAGGCTTCTCGATAGTGTTCGGCGATGGTCGCGGCAAGTATTTCGTGTGGCCCCAAATGCGGTGCTAAGAACCAACGTTTGCGTCGTTTGCACTCGCTTGCGTAGGCTTCGACTTGCTGGCGGATTTCGTGCAGCAATTCGCCTTGGAACAACAAATGAGGCTGCACGACAATTTGCTCTTGCGGGCACTCGATTGCGAGCCGAAGTGTCTCCGGCAGCGATGGTTGTGTCATTGCGTAGAAACCCACAAGAGGTTTCGTGGCTAAGTCTGCCGTCGCCAACTCGGCAAATCGGTACATTTCTTCGCTTGCGTTCGGATCGCGGCTTCCCCGGCTGACCAGCACAACTTTCGGTTCGGCGCGTTGGTCGTGCGAAAACAGCTCATTGGTCGAAATATCGATGGCTTGCCGCCGGCGCAATTGCGAAAGCGCCACGATGCCGCTCGCGCAGCCAAGGTGTCGGGCCATCCGCACGTCGATACCGGAGTGGTTGGCGACGGCGTTGCAGACGGCAGCCGGGATATCGCGGCGTACATGGCTGGCGGCGAGCAACATTAGTGGCATCGCCACAATGCGCCGACAACCGCGTTCCACCAGTTGGGCGACGCCTTCCGGTATATCTGGCTGGCACAATTCAAGGAAGCACGGTGCAACCACTTGGTCGGGCAGGCGAGGAGCAAGCTCACGGGCGAGGCGGAGAAACTCCTCGCGCCCGTTCGCGTTACGAGTTCCATGACCAACAAGCAGCAAGCCATCGAGCGGCAAATTACGATCAGAGACGCTCGATGGACCGATTTTCTCCAAATTTCCCGGCAAGGTAGCCTCGTCGCGCTGGTGACCGTTGACGCGTTGCCAGTTTATAATAACCCCACACTTTCGTCGTGGTCTTTCGTGCGATTTCGAGAATTCTTGTGCACACCTATTTGCGAATGTTAGTTGGCGAGTCAGAGGGGCGCGTCTATTCCCTCGATCCACATGCCGAGAATCGTGTGGGGCGAGGCACGGAATGCACGATCATGCTTGCCGATGGGTTGTGCTCGCGCGTGCATGCCATCATCGAGCAATTGGGAAACCTGTGGCACGTGCGCGATGCCGGCAGCCGCAACGGCACGTTTGTCAATGGACAGAAGATTGACGATGCCGTTCTGTCCGACGGACACGTGTTACGTGTTGGGGGAACGCAGTTCTCGTTCCATAGCGAAGACATCGGCAGTTCGAACATTCATGGTTCGCGGGCGACCATGACGCAGACCCTGGTCATGCAGGCGGCCATGGGCGGACGCGAGACCAAGCCCTTGGAACTCGAGCCCATTCCGGATAAGGACCAGGCTCGTGAATTGCTCCTGCTCTACCAATTGAGCATCAAGCTGCTGGGCTGCGACGATCCGAGGCAAGTTGTCGAGATCTCGCTCGATCTGTTACATCATCGCACAAACGCCGCAGTCATCGGCTTTTTGTGGGTCGACGACGAAGGGCATTTGAAACCGCAACTGGTGATTCCGGCCGATGCCGCCGATTCGGTGACCCTCGACGAATCCTTAACGGAGCTGGTGATTCGCGAAGGCCATGCCGTGTGGATCGCAAATCAAGAGCCCGATGGCGGCGAGGAAGAAAACGTCGCGCTCACTCACTATGCCGACGCGGTTTGTGCCCCCCTAGTCCACGACGGAGCAACACTCGGAGCGATCCACGTTTATTTGGAACGCGGCCGATTTCGCCAATCTGATTTCGATTTCGCCATTTCGGTCGCCAACATTGTTTCTGTAGCGCTGGTTCGGGCGCGCGAACACACGAGTTTGCAATCCGATTTGGATCGGCTGAAACAGCAGTCGCCAGGTTTCGATGATTTCATTGGCGAAAGTCAGCCGATGTTGGAATTGAAGTCGAAGATTCAACGCGTGGCGAAGGCTGCCGGGTGTGTGCTCGTTCGCGGCGAAAGCGGCGCTGGGAAGGAATTGGTCGCCCGAGCAATCCATCGGGCTAGTCCTCGCGCAGACCGGCCGCTGCTAAGTGTCAATTGCGCGGCGATTCCCGCCGACCTGATGGAGAGCCAACTCTTCGGGCATAAGGCAGGTGCGTTCACCGGCGCGGATCGCGACCATGCCGGCTATTTTGCGCAAGCCGACCTTGGCACGTTGTTTCTCGACGAAGTCGGCGAGCTTACGCTCGAGGGGCAGGCAAAGTTGCTGCGCATCCTCGAAGGCCACCCCTTTCTGCCGGTCGGCGCAACGGCGGAAGTGAAGGTCGACGTGCGTGTGATTGCCGCCACAAATCAGAATTTGCAAACGTACGTGCGCGAGAAGAAATTTCGCGAAGACCTTTATTATCGACTAAGCGTCTTCGAGCTTCAGGTGCCGCCGCTGCGTAATCGTGACGCGGACATCGGGTTGTTGATCGACTTTTTTTTGGCGAGCTTCCGCGAGCAGCATGGCCGGCCGCGGTTGCAGCTATCCGATGCCGCCCGGCAGCGGCTGCTGGCGTATGGCTGGCCGGGCAATGTACGGCAGTTGCGTAACGTGATGGATAGTGCCGTTGTGCTGGCGGAAGGGGCCGAAATCGTCGTGAACGATCTCGCTTTACACGACGTCATTTCGAGCGAATTAGAGACCCTGGCCATCGACTATTGGGAGCGCAAACTGATTGGCGAGGCGCTCAAGCGGACCGACGGAAATGTTCCCGACGCTGCGAAATTGCTTGGCATTGGCCGCGCCACACTTTATCGTAAGATCGATCAGTATGGAATCAACCGCTAGGAGCCCAGGTATGGCCAGACACTTGCTGCTGATGATCGTGTTCTTCTGTGGCGCCGAAATGGCGCACGCCGAGGATTCTTGGTGTCGTTTTCGCGGCCCCAATGGCGCTGGGCAGTCCGACGCCGTTGGCATTCCTGCGCAATGGGGCGAAGATGCCTACGCCTGGAAAGTTGACTTGCCCGGCGTGGGGCATTCGTCGCCCGTGTTTTGGGGCCAAGAGCTCTATCTTACTGCCGGCGATCCTGAGTCGGGTGACCTGATCGTATTGCGGCTCGATGCGGCGAGCGGCAAGACCGTGTGGCAAAAAAGTTTCGGATCGAAGTCGCACCATTTACATGCGCGCAACAGCTATGCTTCGAGCACACCTGCTGTGGATCAGGAGCATATCTACCTGGCGTTGGTTACACCCGAAGCGTACCGCGTGCTGGCGCTCGATCACAATGGCGAGAAGGTCTGGGAACAGAATCTTGGATTGTTTAACAGCCAGCACGGATTTGGAACGTCGCCGATCGTTTACCAGGACCGTGTCGTGATCGGCAATGACCAGATGGGCGACAGCTTCCTGATCGCGCTCGATTGCAAAACCGGTGAACAGCGTTGGAAAACCTACCGCCAAAAGACACGCCGAACGGCCTATGGCGTGCCCTGCGTCTATCAGGCTGAAGGCGACAAGCCGGTGCTCATCTTCACCAGCGGCGCCAATGGCATGTCGGCTGTCGATCCCGATTCCGGCGACGTCCGTTGGGAAATCGACTTGTTCGACAAACGCTCGGTTAGCTCGCCGGTGATCGCAGGAGGATTGATTTTTGGCAGTTGTGGCTCCGGCGGGGGCGGCAACTATGTGTGCGCGGTCAAGCCGGGCGATCGCTTCGGTACGGCGCCCGAATTGGCATATAAGGTTTCGAGCCAGGCGCCCTACGTTCCGTCGGCCCTGGCCTACGGCGATTTGGTTTTTCTCTGGTACGACAAGGGGATTGTCAGTTGTATCGATGCCCCAACCGGCAAAGTGCATTGGCAAAAACGCGTCGGCGGCAATTTCTCGGGGTCGCCCATTCGCGTCGGCGAAAAGATCTACTGCATTTCCGACGAAGGCGAAGTTGTGTGTCTCTCGGCGAGCAAAGAATACGAGCTGCTCGGTCGCACGCTGCTCGAAGAATCGTCGCGCGCCACGCCGGCCATGGCTGGTGGTAAGATGTATTTGCGCACCTATAGCAAGCTCTATTGCCTTGCGCCGCAAAGCGGCAACTAACCCGGCGAAGAACCTGAACTCTCTGCCGGAAAGTCACGGCCGCTACGACCCGCCAGAACGATCAAAAACAGGCCGAAACCCAGCAGCGCGATCGCCAGCCACAGCGGCCAGGACGTCGACTCGGGTTCGCGAAGATGAAAGAGCGTAAGGCCCGCCAGCGGACCTGCGATGCGAGCCAATGCGCTGATGCTTTGCGTGACGCCGAGAATTCCACCTTGCTTGGCGGGATCGCTTCGCCGTGAAATCAGCGAATTGACAGATGGCGTAATCAGTGCAAACCCGGCGACAATGATCGTGAGCGCGGCGAAGAGGAGAAAGGTCGAACCGCTGTGTCCGGCTAGAATCATCATGCCGAGACCAACGATTTCCATCAACGCTCCGCACGCCGCCAGATGGGCTTCGGCAATACGCCCGGATAGCCGCCGTACGATGCCGCCTTGGACAAGTGTGAGCACGAAGCCAACGTAGGCGAATGTCAGGCAAAGCTTTTTGAATGAGAAGCGAAAATATCCTTGCTCATCCTTGATGAAGACCGACAGGATCGACTCGAAATTTGAAAACGAAACCACACAGAGGAAGACAGACGCAAGCAAGAGGCCCACGCTGGGAACGGAAAGCGCTTCGCGTAGCGACTGAAAGTCGAACAGTTTCCTTGCCCTGGGTAAGCGATTTTCTATCGAGAGCGATTCGGGCAGTTTGAACCAGGCCAGTACGAACGCGAAGGCCGAAAGCCCCGCCGCAGCGTAGCCGGGGCCCGGGCCGGGGGCGCCTGAATCGGTCGGCACAGCCAGGAATCCGAGCAATGGTCCGAAAGTGAATCCCAGGCCGAAGGCCGCGCCGACGAGCGCCATGCCCTTGGTCCGCGCTTCCAGTCCGGTGGTATCGGCAATGTAGGCCTGGGCCGTCGAAATCGTTGCACCGGCTATCCCGGCGCCAATGCGGGAAAGGAACAGCCACGTCAGGCTCTTCCACACGGTCGCCAAGCCGAAAAGCGTGTAAAAGACGACGGAACCCCCCAGCCCGATCATCAATACGGGACGCCGTCCAATACGATCGGAAAGCCGTCCCCAGAGCGGCGCGACGAGGAACTGCATGATCGAGAAGCTTGCCATCAGCAGGCCGATAACGGCGCCGACCGAAAGCCCTCCGCCGGATTCGGAAATCGTTTGCGCGAAGTCTTTCCCATAGACCGGCAGCAGTGGCAGCACGATGCCAAACCCGAGTAAGTCGATGAAGACTGTAAGGAAGACGACCAGTAGCGAACCGCGGCGGGGAGAGTCGGACATAGATTTTGGCGCGGAAGAGGCGTGAGAGTTTAGAGGTGGGAAGCCGGCAAAAATGTGCGCGTCAAGAGATCCGAGCGAGTGCCGCAAGTGTAGCATGCCGAACACCGTGCGGCGATTGCAAATCGTGAGCTTGGCCAAATCTACGTGCGCAGCTTAAAATGTCCCACATGTTCGACTCCAGCGCCAACGATCGCCGCCGTCTCGAGCGGGCAAATTCAGACGAACGAGCAGCTCATCAATTGATGCGTCTCAATCGTTTGCTCGAAGCGATTCTGCCCGAGAATAACTTCTACGCCGACAAACTTGCCGGTGTTTCGTGGCCTTTACGGTCACTCGAGGAACTGGCCGCCTGGCCGCTGACGACGAAGCACGAACTTGTCCAGCATTCGCCAGACGGCAGCCGTGCGGCAAATGGAACATTTGAAGTCGACGCCTATGCGCGATTCCACCAGACCTCGGGAACGAGCGGCCGTCCGATGGTCGTGCTCGATACGGCCGAGGATTGGCGCTGGTGGGTACAGGGTTGGCAATACGTGCTCGATGCCGCCGAGATTACGGCTGCCGATCGAACGCTGCTCGCCTTTTCGTTCGGGCCCTT
Source organism: Planctomycetales bacterium (assembly GCA_020427265.1). Classification (GTDB taxonomy): domain Bacteria; phylum Planctomycetota; class Planctomycetia; order Pirellulales; family JAGQOS01; genus JAGQOS01. Next base: position 7,260 of record JAGQOS010000081.1, on the reverse strand, counting down.
CATTGGCTTCTGGAGCGCGCACGATGCGCTCGTAGAACGAGGCGCGCTGGTCGTGCCGGGAGGAGGGATGACGACCTCGGCGCGCTTGCAGTTGCTTGCTACGAGCCGAGCAACCGCGCTCTTTTGCACGCCAACGTACGCTTTACGAATGGTCGAGGTGGCGCGCGACGAGAATATCGATTTGCGCAAGCAGCGAGTTCGAAACGTTGTCGTGGCCGGCGAGCCTGGCGGGTCACTGCCGGCAGTACGCGGAGCGATCGAAGAGGCTTTCGACGCATCGGTTATCGATCATAGCGGCGCTACCGAGGTTGGCCCGTGGGGTTTCGGCGACGCGAGCGGCGCCGGATTGTATGTGAACGAAGCGGAGTTTGTGGCCGAATTACTGCGCCCAGGAACCAGCGACCGAGCGACGGAAGGCGAGTTGGCGGAACTCGTGCTCACCGGCCTCGGACGCGCGGGGGCTCCGATCCTACGGTATCGAACGGGGGACCTGGTTCGCGCTAGGCGACCGGAGGCGGGAGAGCGAAAATTTCTATTTCTCGAAGGTGGCGTGTTAGGCCGGGCCGACGACATGATGGTAATTCGCGGCGTCAACATCTTTCCGAGCGCCATCGAACAAATCCTGCGAGAATTCCCCGGCGTTGTTGAGTTTCGTTTGACCGCGGCGCGCGACGGCGCCATGGATCAACTTTACATCGAAGTCGAAGACGCCGCGAACGACCCGCAGCGAATTGCCGACCAGTTGAATCGGCGGCTAGGGCTGCGGGTTGACGTGCACGTTGCGCCGCCTGGCTCGCTACCACGGTACGAAGGGAAGAGTCGTCGTTTTGTCGACAATCGCGGGCGCTGAACCACGCGTGCCAATTGCGAATTTGAATTGCTTCGGTACAATCGCCATATGCCCACCACCTTACAACCGACCAATCTTGAACTCGATGACGATGGCCGTTTGCTTATCGACTGGAGCGACGGCACACGGCGGCGGTATCGTGCGTTCGAGCTGCGCGATCGTTGCCCCTGCGCAACGTGTCGCGAAAAGCGCCGGGCTCCAGCGCCTTCTCCCTTGGAGTTGAATGTTCTTTCGCCCGCTGAGGCGAGGCCAGTCGCGATTCAGGGTATGCAGCCAGTCGGACGGTATGCCTATGCCATCCACTTTTCCGATGGCCACGATACTGGCATCTACACGTTCGAATCGTTGCGCGAAATGGGCGAGGCGATTTAAGCCGCCCGCCAGCAATCTGATTCGTCGAAAACGCCGCTACTGCTACGGCGCCTCGGCCTCTTCTGGCTGCGGCTTACTCTCTTCTGCCGCTGCGTCTCCAGAGTCGCTGGAAGAGGTGCCGTCTGATGCATCGTCGCTGTCGACCGGGGCCTCCGAGTCGACGGCCTCAGTTTCCGCTGGCTCTTCGCCGGTGGCCGGTTCTTCCGCTGGCGACTCGGCATCGAGCGACTTGAGGCCTTCTTCCGTTAAGGGGCTCAAATCGCCTAATTCGCTGGCCGGAGAAGCGTCGTCTACTTCGCCCTCTTCACCCTCTGGGGCTTTGAAGAGATCTTTCCGTTCGAGCTGCACCTTTTTGTAGACATCATCGGCGACGACATAGTACCAATCGGCAAAGCGCTCGTTGAGTTCCTTTACCTTTTCCTCGGCCTTTTCGACTTTGTCGTCGTATTCCTTTTGCTTGCGGCTATTTTCCTCGATGATCTTCTGGCGAGCCTTTTCCTCGGCTGAAGGTTCCGGCTTTTCGGCTGACTCATCGGCAGCCGCTTCCTGTTGCGGCGCCGCTTCACCAGCTTCGCCTTCTTCTCCCTCGGGGCCTGAGTCACCGGCCTCGGCTTCGGTTGCCTGACCTTCCTCAGTTGCCGCCGCGTCAGCGGGTGGGCTCGCTTCTTCGGGCGCCGCTTCGTCGGCCGGCTTCGCATCGGTCGCTGCTTCCGCAGCCGGCTCTTCCGCCGGTTCTACTTCGACGTCGGCCGAGGGGACTTCCGCCAACTCGGGTTTCTCGATCAGATCCTTATTAACGCGAGCCGTCACGAACATGTAGCGATCGATTGCCGACTTGGCGCTACCGTCTTCGTCGCCCTGGCTCTTGCGGTCGCCGACGCGCAGGTCGCCGAAGCGAAGCAGGTACTCAACGCCGTCCTTCATGCGGCAGATCGTCTCGCCCTGTGCCGAGACAATTTCGATGGCGCTGTCATCGGCCACGACAGGTACGAAACCGCGCCGGCCGAGGTTTTCGAGCACTTCACGGTTTTCGGCAAAGTTTTTGTCCGCCCGTAGGTCGGCGCTCAGGCCATCGGGTTTGCGCTCGACATCGACGATTTTCAAATCGTCGAGAGCGTTCTTCAGGTCGTTCAGCTTCGTCGAGTCGAGTTCCTGGCCGGCAGGCGGAGGCACGTCCTTCAACTCAAGCGATTGCTCACCGGCGCCCTCAGCCAGGCGAATTACTTCCCACTTCGAGTCCTTGTCGTTGTAGCGGAAGTTCAGCAGGCTCTGTTGCTGTCGGACCGGCACGATGCCCACATTCGACCGTGCGCCAACAACGTTGTCCTTGGTCAATTGAACTTCACGAATGTCCCACGGGCTGAGTTTGAGCAGATCCTTTTCGATCCAGTCGCCGAATTCGGTTTTCAGATGGCTGGTGTCGAGTTTCACCTGATAGACGGCGTCGCGACCCACTTCTCGCACGTAACGCTGGTTATCTTGGTCCTTGACTTCCTTACCAATGATCATATCCACAAGCGCCTTGCCGTCGGCATCTTCCATGGTCACTTGCATGCCGACACCGGTCGCACCCACTTCGAGCTTTTGAGCGTTGGGCTCGATCACGCCGTAGGTTTCATGGTCGCCGGTGCTGGTGCTAACAATGCCGAGGATTTCGAGATTCATGACGCTTGTCGCGGCGTCGGCCATTTGCTGTTCCGCGTCGGCCGGATAATTGTTATGCGACGGGATGACCCAGCGATTGTCGATCTTCTCGACTTCGAACGGTCGCAGCGAAGAACTGTCCTCGACAAATTCGACGATCTTTAAATGCGTGGCCCGCAAGGGATCGTCGACTTTATTCAACTGTGTTCCGACCGGCGAATCGACGTCGGCTTCGGGAAGCTTGGGGCGGGCAACTACGGCGACAACCATGGCGAAGATCGCTACGCCAGCGAACGTAAGTGTTTTTGCGGATTCGTTCATGGCAAGTTTTGATGCTATAGAAATGGAAGGATGATTGGTATTCGTCGCAGGCTTAGCGCAGGCGGGTCTTGGCCACGCCTTCGCGCTCTTGTTGGCGGCGATGGAAGAAGACGAACAACCCGACCAACAGCGGCGGGAGCGGCGGCAACGCCACGGCCCACAGCTTGTAGCCGTCTTGCACCTGCTGGATCTTGAGTTCCAGATCGCGTTCGATCGACTTGATTTGTTGATCGCGTTCGCGTTCGAGTTTGGCCACCTTGGCTCGCAGACGTTCGTTGCCCGCGCGTTCAGCCATCAGGGAGTTGATCTGCTTTTCCGTGCGGCTGAGGCTCTCGTCGCTGCGGATCTTTTCAACTTCCTTGTCGAGCTTTTCCTGCTCCTTGGCGCGTGCGGTATCGAATTCCTCGCGGAACTGTTCTCGCTTTTTCTGGGCGTCCTTACGGGCGTCTTCGGTCTTTTCCTGCACCTTATCGAGCAGGCGATGTTCGAAACGCCGTTTGCGAATGTCGATGAAACGCTTGTCGTCTGCGAGCAGATCGAGCGTGTTGAGGACGAACGTGACGTTGTCGAAGTCCCACTGCACGTCGCTTTGCTCGTCTTCGCCGCGGCTGCGAATGTCGAAGAAGGCGTCGATCAGGCAGTCGATGTCGGCCACAAGCACGACGTTAATTTCGGGTTCCTCGTCGCTGGCTGGCTTGGCGGCCTTCGCGCCTTGTTGGTCGCCTTCGGCCGATGCCTTGGGTTCGCCTTCTGGATCTTCGGCGCAGAAATTCGCGGCGCCTGCCCTGGTAAAGCCCGACTGCTTGAATAGATTTTCGTCGTCACCGAGTACGCGCTTAGGCGGCGGCAGCTTGCCTTTGATTTGAACGGCCGTGATATAGCGTTCGCCGGTCGGGTCGCGGCGGATCGTGCTTAGGCCTCGCATTCCGCCCAATTGGTCGGCCATTACGTCGCTGACTTCCACTTCACCGGTTCGCTGACCGGTTTGGGCCAGCGCCGTGAATTTCAATTTCGACGTGTTTTGCTTGCGCCACGAACCGGGCGAAACGAACAGCACGCGCTGCAGGTCGGAACTGATGAGGTTGTCTTCGTTGAAGGGCTCGTTCGCCCCGTTGCCGGAGTCGATAAAGACCCATTCCGGAGGCAACGTGAAAGTGGAGTACGGATTGTAGTCCTGCCAAACGAGCGTCTGCCCATCTCCCAGCAAATCAACCCCCAGCAGATCCCAGAGCCGATGAATTTCACCCTTGGGCTGCGGCGGCGGCTGTTGGCCCATCATCATCATCATTTGATTTTGTTGCGGCCGGCGCGGTTGCGCGGTACCGACGACGCCGCCAAAGAAGGCCGGGAACGGGTCTTCGAAAATCGCGGTCGGTTGTCCGGCTTTCACGGCGGCGATAAAGTTCTCCATCTGTTCCGGTGTCAGTGTCGATGGTTGCACGGCCAGCAGCGCGTCGAAGCGGCGCGTGATCGGCTGCGATGCATCGACCTCGACCACGTCGTACTGCTTCCGCAACTCGGTAATAATTCGCTGATCCTGCGAGTTCGACATCGTCTGCATGTTGAATTGGCCATGCAGCGGCACATCGGTTTTCAATACGCCAATCGTAGCTCGCTCTTGCTGAGCGACCGTGCAGATCGAGCGAATCAATTCGTATTCGGCTGGAATGCCTTTGTCGAGAAATGGCACGACCACTTTGTCGAGCCCGCAGCTAAATGCCACACCCAAAAAGATCTCTTCTTCTTTCCAAGCGCCCCGTACTTTAGAGATCACGCGATTGGGTGTGATGCCATACTTGTCCTCGGCCAGGCTGGCCTCCTTGCTAAACGGTTCGAGATTGTGGATCGTGACCTCGATCTTGCCGCCGCCGAGCGAATTCAGTTCGTCGAGCGTCGAGAGCAAATTGAGTCGCGCCGGCACATATTCGCGCGGCACCGTCGGGCTAATGAAAGCCTCGATCATCACAGGGTGCTTCGTTTCCAGGTCGTCGATCAGCTTTCGTGTCTTAGGTGCGAGCGAGCTTAGTTGCTCGCTCGTGATGTCGGGGCGCAGGAAGTCATGGTGTGAAAGGAATAGATTCAACCCGGCCGCAAATACCAGCAAGGAGATCGCTCGAACAAGGTAGTGCCCGAGCATCGAACTGCCGTCGCGTCCTCCCAGCCAGTGGCGGCGTCCAATGAGAACCACGCACACATAGAGCATCACGGCCGTGATCATTACGAAGTAGCTCACGCTCGAAATGCTGATGACGCCGCGTTGAAAATCGCGGATCTGCTCATACAAACTCCAACGCTGCACGAGATAGAGCAGCGTCGGGTTCTTGATGATTGTGTCGACATAGGCTGAAAACGCCAGCGGCGCGTTGAAAGCCGCCCCCAGGATGAAGCTGACCGTGAGATTGCCGGTCAGGAACGAAGCGACCATGCCGGTAGCGAGCATCGCCATGCCGACCATCCAGTAGCCGATGTAGGTGCCGACATATAATCCAAAGTCAGGCTGGCCCAACGTGCGCAGCACGCAGTAATTCGAGAACATGGAAAAGGCGAGCGATACGCTAAAGATCGACAGGATCGCCAGGAATTTTCCCAACACAACTTCCAAGTCGCTGGCTGGAATCGTGAGCAACAGTTCGTCGGTTCCCTGCCGACGCTCGTCGGCCCATACGCTCATCGTGATCGCCGGAATAAAGATCAGTAGAATGAACGGCATGTAGACGTTCAACTGGTCGAGATTCGCCAGATTGGCGTTAAAAAACTCGTGCGGCCAGAACGCGCCGATCGAATTGAGGAACACGAATACGACAATGAAGACGTAACCCGTGGGATTGGAAAAATAACTGACGAAGTTTCGCTTGAAGATCGCGGTCAGCACGCTCCAGTTCATCTTCGTAACCTCACTCGTCTATGCTAATGTCGTGTACGCTTTCGTCCCCAAAACAATCCCGTCGAACCAATCCCAAATCAGAATCAAATTGGGGCTGTTTGGCATTCGCTATCGGGAAATGTCTGGTGGAAACGCTGCGTATTGGAATTTGGAATTTAGAATTTCGTAACAACCCGACCTAGGCCGTCGCACCGGTGCCGGTGAGTTCGAGGAACTTGTCTTCGAGCGATTTGCCGTCCGTTTCCAACTCGCCGACTTTGCCGTCGAATACGAGTCTCCCTTCGTTGATAAACAACACTCGGTCGCAAATGGCGTCGACTTCTTGCAGAATGTGTGTGGAAAGCAGAATCGTCTTCTGTTGGCCAAGCTGGCGAATCGTATCGCGCACGCCGCGAATCTGGTTCGGGTCCAAGCCGGCCGTCGGCTCGTCGAGAATCAGCACATCGGGTTCGTGGAGCAACGCCTGGGCCATGCCGACTCGCTGCCGGAAGCCTTTGGAAAGTTTGCCGACCGCCTTGCCGATGACGCTGTCCAAGTGGCATAGCTCAATCACATAGTCGATGCGTTCGCGTCGCTGTTGGGGCGAAAGTCCGCGGGCGTCGGCAAAGAAATTCAGCAAGCTCCGCGGCGTCATATCGGCGTAGAGCGGTCCGTTTTCAGGCAGATAGCCCAACTTTTGAGCGCCTGCCAAGCGGTCGCTGGCCATGTCATGTCCGGCTATCTTGGCCACGCCGGTCGACGGCGAAAGGTACCCGGTGAGCAGCTTCATTGTCGTGCTCTTGCCGGCGCCGTTGGGTCCCAGGAACCCTACTACCTCGCCCTTGTTTACCGTAAACGACACATCGCGTGTGGCGGCGAATTCGCCGTAGAATTTCGATAGCCCGATCGCCTCGATCATGGCCTGGGCCGATGGATTGCTCATCGTCGCATTCTCCGCATTCTCAACCAGGGTCGAACGTTTCCGACCTCTATCGACTCAGTATTTGACACGACGCTGCACCGGTGCAAGTTGTCCGTGTGCGAACGCGGGGTTGCCCTGCGCCATAAGTACTCGTTGGCGCCGCTCGGGGATGGCTAACGCCGTGGTCTCGGAGGACGAGAGGCAGGCACCCTCGACGAAGTCTGGGGCGAGGCATCGTTCGCGTCCTATCCCTAATCGTGCAAAGCAACTAGGTTAGTCGGCGGGGGG